>DXDV01000261.1 GCA_019115345.1 Candidatus Intestinimonas stercorigallinarum
CACCTGAACGAGACCCTGTACGCCTGCGGCATCGCCTGCTCCGCCGAGGGCCACCCCACCGAGAGCGGCAACTACATCATCGACCTGCTGCTGGCCAACGTGTGCAAGCAGAACGTGACCCGCTTCCCCTACGAGATCGTCCGTCTGGCCGAGGACATCGCCGGCGGCCTGATGGTCACCGCCCCCTCCGAGGCCGACTTCCGCGACCCCAAGCTGGGGCCCGTCATCGAAAAGTACCTCAAGGGCGTGGACGGGGTGTCCACCGAAAACCGTCTGCGCATCCTGCGGCTCATCGAGAACCTGGCCCTGGGCACCGCCGCCGTGGGCTACCGCACCGAGAGCATGCACGGCGCCGGTTCCCCCCAGGCCCAGCGCATCATGATCGCCCGCCAGGGCAACCTGGAGCACAAGAAGGCTCTGGCCAAGGCCCTGGCCCACATCACCGAATAAGAACCTGTATCCACAGCCGCCGCGCGCTGTCTGGGCGGACTTTTTCCCGCCATCCGGCATCCCTGGTTAGAAAAACAGGTTCTAAGCCCGGCGCCTGACCGCCGGTGCAGAGACGAGACGAGCGCCCCGCCGATCGGCGGGGCGCTCGTTCCACGTTTCTGGGTCACAGGCTCTGCTTGAGGGCCTGGGCCAGCTGGTCGGGGCAGGAGGTGGGCTTCTGCCCGCAGCGGATGCCGTCCAGCCGGGCGATGACCTCCTCCACCTTCATACCGGCCACCAGCCGGCAGAGGCCCTGGAGGTTGCCGCTGCATCCCCCCTCTACCTGAAGGGACCGCACCACGCCGTCCTCCACGTCGATGTGCATCCGGCTGGAGCAGGTCCCCCTGGTCTTGTAGTCGATGGTCATGTACAACACCTCCTTCGTATGGCATCTACTACAATGGCTGAATTCCATAAAAGCGGCTCTTTTGTGCCGCTTTTATGGAATTGCGCGGCTGCCGCCGCGGGAATAAACTGCTTTGCGGTTGATTCAGCAGACATTATCATATATCAGGAAGCCGTCCCTGTCAAATCCCGTGCCTCAGCGCTGCCGCGCCCGGCTCATCTCCCCCGGAAGCGCTCCAAAAGCCCCCGGAGGCCGCCCTTCTTGCCGCCCTCCGCCTTCAGTTGCCGGAGGGCCTCGGCGGCGGCCTTGTCCCCCCGCTCGGCGGCCCTGCCGTAGAGCGCCGCCGCCCGCTTCGGGTCCAACTGGGTCCCACGGCCGGTGCGCAGGCAGTCGGCCAGCAGCCGCTGGGCCCTGGGATGGCCCTTGGCCGCCGCCCGCTCCAGCCACTTCACCGCCTGGATGGGGTCCGGGTCCGTCCCGATGCCGTGGAGGAAGCAGAAGCCCAGGTTGCACTGGGCGTAGGGGTAATCCTGCTCCGCCGCCCGGCGGTAGAGCTCCACCGCCTTGGCCTTGTCCTCGGGCACGCCCCGGCCCAGCTCATGGCACAGCCCCAGGCTGGCCAGAGAGGGGGCGTAGTCCTGCTCCGCCGCCCGGCGGTAGCAGTCCGCCGCCCGCCGGTCGCTCTGCTCCACCCCCTGGCCGTTCCAGCAGCAGTCCCCTAGCAGGTCTAGGGCCCTCGGATAGCCCAGCTCCGCCGCGCGTTCCAGCCAGGGGATGGCCTTGACCGGGTCGGGCTGCGCGCCGATGCCGGTGAGGTAGCAGTAGCCGGCGTTGCAGGCCCCCGCCGGCTCCCCCCGCTCCCCGGCCCGGCAGTAGAGGGACAGCGCCTGGGCCGGGTCGGCGGCCACGCCCCGGCCGTTCTCATAGCACAGCCCCAGGCTCACCATGGCGGGGGGATAGTCCAGCTCCGCCCCCCGGCGGTAGTAGTCCACCGCCTTCTCCTGGTCGGCGGCCATGCCCGTCCCGGCGGCGGCGCAGTCCCCCAGCAGGTCGAAGGCCCGGGGGAAGCGCTGCTCCGCCGCCCGCTCCAGCCACAGGACCGCCTGAGCGTCGTCGGGGTCCACCCCGATGCCGTGGAGGAAGCAGAAGCCCAGGTTGCACTGGGCCCGGGCGTAGCCCCCTTCCGCCGCCCGGCGGTAGCAGTCCGCCGCCCGGGCCTTGTCCTCGGCCACGCCGTCCCCCATCTCGTAACACAGCCCCAGGTCGCAGACGGCGGGCAGATAGCCCTGCTCCGCCGCCTTGGCGTAGAGGGCCGCCGCCCGCTCCAGGTCCTGTCGGGTCCCCCGCCCGGCCTGGAGACAGTCGGCCAGGATGCCCTGGGCCCGGGGGAAGTCCTGCTCCGCCGCCCGCTCCAGCCAGGACACGGCCTGGGCGTCGTCCCGCTCCACCCCGATGCCGCTGAGGAGGCACACCGCCAGGTTGCACTGGGCGGGGGGATAGCCCTCCTGGGCGGCCTGCCGGTAGAGCTCCGCCGCCTGGGCGGGGTCGGGCTCCACCCCGGTGCCGTTTTCGTAGCAGAGGCCCAGGTCGCACACGCCGGGGAGATAGCCCGTCCCGGCGGCCTCCCGGTAGAGCTCTGCCGCCCGGACCGGGTCGGCCCGGCACAGCTCCCCCTCCTGGAGGCAGTCGGCCAGGATGCACTGGGCCCGGGGAAAGCCCTGGGCCGCCGCGCGCTCCAGCCATTCCAGGGCCTGGGCGCCGTCAAGCTCCACCCCGATGCCGTTGAGGTAGCACACCCCCAGATTGCACTGGGCGGGGGCGTAGCCCTGCCGGGCGGCCTGGAGATAGAGCTCCGCCGCCTGAGCGGGGTCGGAAAGGCCGCCGGTGCCGTTCTCCCGGCACACCCCCAGGATGCTCTGGGCCCGGGGGAAGCCCTGGGCCGCCGCCCGCTCCAGCCAGGACACCCCCTGGACCTCGTCGGGCTCCATGCCGATGCCGTTGAGACAGCACACCCCCAGGTTGCACTGGGCGGGAGGATAGCCCTCCTGGGCGGCCTGCCGGTAGAGCTCCGCCGCCTTGGCCTTGTCCATCTCCACGCCGTCCCCGGCCTCGTAGCACAGCCCCAGGCTGCACAGGGCGGGAAGGTAGCCCTCCTGGGCGGCCTGCCGGAAGAGCTCGGCCCCACGGACAGGGTCGGGTTCCACGCCGTCCCCGGCCTGATAGCAGCGCCCCAGGGCCTCCACCGCCCGCAGGTCCCCGTTCTCCGACCCCACGGAAAACCAGTGGGCGGCCTCCTCCAGGTCGGGCTCCACCCCGTCCCCCTGGGCGTACCGCAGCCCCAGGTCGTAGGCGGCGGCGGGGTCCTCCTGGGCCCGCTCCAGCAGGGCCCGGAAGTCGGCCTGGGAGCGCTGGACCTGCTCCATGGCCCGCCAGATGAGGGCGGTGTTGACGAATACCACGTCCTGAGCGCCCCCCTCGGGGGTCCCCCTCTCCAGTTCCTCCAGCATACGCCGTCACCCGTCCTCTCCGCCCCAGCGGGCCCGTTGTGCTCCCATTCTACATCACCGGGCGGCGGGTTGCAAGGACCTTCCCGGACCAAAGGAAATGCTTTGCTCTGTTCACTCCCTGGACGCGCCCTACAATGGCAGGTCCCGCGCTGCCGCGATGGGCGCGCCGAGGTCGTCGCGCCCCACACAAAAGCGGTGGCAGCCATACCGGCACACCGGGCGGCCTATGGTCGCCCGCTGGCCCACTCCGCGGCCCGTACCGCCCGGGCGGCGAGGAGAAAAACCCCACTGCCCGGCTGAGCATGCTCACTCTGCCGCCTGCCGCCGAAGCCGTGCTCAGACGCCGCCGCCCGCCGGTTTTTCGCGGCGCGCCTCCCGCTCATGAATTTTTATGCTTGACATTTGGGGACAAGGGGCGTATACTCTGCCTCGTAAAACTGGATAGGATCTTCAGGGCAGGGTGCAAGTCCCTACCGGTGGTATAGCCCACGAGCCGCAAGGCATGATTCGGTGAAACTCCGAAGCCGACCGTACAGTCGGGATGGAAGAAGATCGGAAGGCGCGGGACCTGTTTCAGGCCCCTATGCGTCATACGGCTGCTCTGGTATGTTTTGACATTCCAGAGCTTTTTTGCTGCCTGCGTCCTTCGGGGCACGGGTCTCTCTGCCATTTCCGCTGCCCTGGACCTGCTGTCCGGGGCAGCTTTGTTTTTTCGGAGGGAGCGAACATGGAGGACCGCGACTATATGGCCCAGGCCCTGGCGCTGGCCGAACAGGGGGCGGGCTGGACCTCTCCCAACCCCATGGTGGGGGCGGTGATCGTGAAGGACGGCCGGATCATCGGCCGGGGGTACCACCGCCGCTGCGGGGGGCTTCACGCCGAGCGGGAGGCCCTGGCCGCCTGCGCCGAGGACCCCGCCGGGGCCACCCTGTACGTCACCCTGGAGCCCTGCTGTCACCAGGGGCGGCAGCCCCCCTGCGTGGACGCCGTGCTGGACGCCGGCATCCGCCGGGTGGTGGTGGGGACCGCCGACCCCAACCCCATGGTTTCCGGAAGGGGCATCGCCCTGCTGCGGGCGCGGGGGGTGGAGGTGGAGGCGGGGGTGCTGGAGGCCGAGTGCCGCAGGTTCAACCGGATATTTTTCCACTATATCCGCACCCGCCGCCCCTATGTGGTGATGAAATACGCCATGACCATGGACGGCAAGATCGCCGCCCGCACCGGGAATGCCAGGTGGATCACCGGGGAGACGGCCCGGGCGCACGTCCACCGGCTCCGCCACCGGTGCCGGGCCATTCTGGTGGGGGTGGGCACGGTGCTCTCCGACGACCCCATGCTCAACTGCCGCCTGCCCGGCGGACGGGACCCCATCCGGGTGATCTGCGACAGCCGCCTGCGCACCCCTCTGACCGCCAGGGTGGTGGCCACGGCGGGGGAACTCCCCACCATTCTGGCCACCTGCGAGACCGACCCGGCCAAGCACGCCCCCTACCAGGCCGCCGGCTGCCGGGTGCTCCCCCTGCCGGCGGACCCGGCGGGCCGGGTGGACTTGGCCGCCCTCCTGGACGCCCTGGGGGCGGAGGAGGTGGACAGCCTGCTGCTGGAGGGGGGTGCCGCCCTGAACTGGTCCGCCCTGGAGGGGGAGCTGGTCCAGGCCGTGTACGCCTACATCGCTCCCAAGCTGCTGGGGGGCGCTACGGCCAAGTCCCCGGTGGCGGGGACCGGCGTCCCCGACCCGGAGGCCGCCTTTTTCCTGAAAAACACCCGGATACAGACCCTGGGCGAAGATATTTTGCTGGAGAGCGAGGTGGAGTACCGTGTTCACGGGCATCGTTGAGGAGGTGGGCGCCGTCACGGCGGTGGACCGGGGGAGGCACTCCGCCGTCCTCACCATCCGCGCCTCCACCGTGCTGGAGGACGCCAAAGTGGGGGACAGTATCGCCGTCAACGGCATCTGCCTCACCGTCACCGGCCGGACGGCGGAGCACTTCACCGCCGACGTCATGCACGAGACCCTGGACCGCTCGGCCCTGGCCGGGCTCCGGCCGGGGACCCAGGTCAACCTGGAGCGGGCCATGGCGGCGGGCGGGCGCTTCGGCGGCCACATCGTCTCCGGCCACGTGGACGGGGTGGGCCGCATCGGCTCCATCCGCCGGGACGACAACGCCGTGTGGTACGCCGTCTCGGCCCCGCCCCACCTCCTCCGTTACATCGTGGAGAAGGGCTCCATCGCCGTGGACGGCGTCAGCCTGACGGTGGCTCGGGTGGATGGCTCCGGCTTCGCCATCTCGGCCATCCCCCACACGGTGGCCCACACCGTCCTCCGGAATCGACGGCCGGGGGACCTGGTCAATCTGGAGACCGACATCATCGGCAAATACGTGGAAAAGCTCCTGACGCCCTCCGCCGCCCCGGCGGCGGAAGGGAGCATCACCAGGGACTTTCTGACCAAATACGGTTTTTAGGAGGAGAGCGACATGGCACAGTTCCACACCATCGAGGAGGCCCTCCGCGACCTGCGGCAGGGCAAGCTCATTCTGGTCACCGACGACCCCGACCGGGAGAACGAGGGAGACCTCATCTGCGCGGCGGAGTTCGCCACCACCGAGAACGTCAACTTTATGGC
>DXDV01000262.1 GCA_019115345.1 Candidatus Intestinimonas stercorigallinarum
AAGAATCCGTTTTCCCCGTCCTTTTGCATAACAGGAAAGCAGGGGGACGAGGGATGCGGATTCTTCGGCCTTTGGCCTCAGAATGACAAGGTGGGGCGTGGTTCTTCTTTGTGTGGGGCGCGACGACCCGGCGCGCCATCATAGCTCCCCCCTGAAGAGGGAGCTGTCCGGCGGAGCCGGACTGAAGGGGCGAACGGAGCGGAACACCGCATCCCTTCTTTGTCATTCTGAGCGAAGCGAAGAATCCGTTTTCCCCGTCCTTTTGCATAACAGGAAAGCAGGGGGACGAGGGATGCGGATTCTTCGGCCTTTGGCCTCAGAATGACGAGGAAAGGGGCCCGCCGGAGGCAATGAAGGCAAAAAAGCATCAAAAAGATTTTGTGCGTGCAATTGCACGCTTTTCTCCGTTTCGCCGCGGAAATCACATACCATAACCTTAGAAGATGCACGCATTTTTGTGCAGTTAAGGAGTATAGTATGGCTACAAAAGATGTGAAGCACATTGGGCTCCGTGTCAGTCCGGAGGTCCACGACAAGCTGCGGTACCTCGCCACATATGAGGGGAGGACCATCAACGGCCAGGTACAGTACCTCATCCTGCAGTGCATCCGGGAATTTGAAAAGGAGCACGGTCCCATCAACCTGGAGGAGCCGTCATGACCGGGCCGCTGGAGGTCCTGCTGGACCTGATCTTCCCGCCCAAGTGCGTCTTTTGCCGGAGGCTGCTGCGGAAGGGGGAGGAGGGCTTCTGCGCCCATTGCCAGGAGCACCTGCCCTGGAGCCTGGGCCCCGAGGCGGAGCGGAAGGTGGAATTTGTCTCCCTGTGCGTCTCGCCGCTGTGGTATCAGAGCGAGGTGCGGGAGTCCTTCCACCGCTACAAGTTCAAGGGTGTCCGGGGCTATGCCAAGGTCTACGGCAGGCTCATGGCCCAGTGCGTCCGGGACCACCTGGCGGGGAAGTACGACCTCATCACCTGGGTGCCCCTCTCCCCGGAGCGCCGGAAGGCTCGGGGCTACGACCAGGCCATGCTCCTGGCGGAGTCGGCGGCACTGGAGCTGGGAGACGTGGCCGCCGAGACCCTGGTCAAGGTCCGGGACACCAGCGCCCAGTCCGGCCTGGGCAAGGACGACGGCGCCCGCCGGGCCAACGTGCTGGGGGCCTACCGGCCCACCGACCCGGAGCTCATCGCCGGCAAACGCCTCCTCCTCATCGACGACGTGGTGACCACCGGCTCCACCCTCTCCGAGTGCGCCCGCACCCTCCTGGCCGCCGGCGCCGCCGATGTGGTCTGCGTCACCCTGGCCAAGGCCAGAAAATAGCCGCCCCTGGGCCCGTCCCCTGCGAAAAGACGGATTTCTTCCCTCTGCCGGGCAGGATTTTCGTGTCTTGTTTTTGAAATTGAGGTTGAAATGCGTCGGAACTCCTTATATAATAGTTTTGCTATGCGGCCCGTGTGTCGGGGCGCTCTGTTCTGCTGTGGTCAGATGGACCCGGCAGACGGCCTTTCTCTATCTTTCTGCAAAGGGGATAAACCATGGGTCTCTTGGCTAAAATAAAGGAAAAGCTCAAACTGTTTCGAGGTGCTGGTATGTTCGCGAAAGACATCGGTATCGATCTGGGTACCGCTTCCATTCTGGTATACGTAAAGGGCAAGGGCGTGGTGCTGCGGGAGCCCTCCGTGGTGGCCATGGACAAGGATAAGGGCACCCTCCTCAAGGTGGGCACCGAGGCCCAGCAGATGCTGGGCCGTACCCCCGGCAACATCGTGGCCATCCGCCCCCTCCGGGAGGGCGTCATCTCCGACTTTGACATGACCGAGCGCATGCTCAAGGAGTTCATCCGCAAGGCGGCCTCCTTCCGGCTCTTCAAGCCCAGGGTGGTCATCTGCGTCCCCTCCGGCATCACCGAGGTGGAGGAGCGGGCCGTGGTGGACGCCGGCATCCAGGCGGGCGCACGCCGGGTATTCCTCATCGAGGAGCCCCTGGCCGCCGCCATCGGCGCCGGTATCGACATCACCAAGCCCGACGGCCACATGGTGGTGGACATCGGCGGCGGCACCACCGACATCGCCGTCATCTCCCTGGGCGGCATCGTGGAGTCCACCTCCATCAAGATCGCGGGCGACCAGTTTGACGAGGCCATCATCAAGTACATACGCCGTAAGCACAACGTGCTCATCGGCGAACGTACTGCTGAGGAGATCAAGATGCGGATCGGCTGCGTATTCCCCCGTCCCGAGGAGCAGACCTTCGAGGTCAAGGGCCGCTGCCTCATGACCGGCCTGCCCCGGGTCTTTTCCGTCACCTCCTCCGAAATGATCGAGGCCTTTGAGGAGGTCTCCACCCGCATCCTGGAGGCCATCCACGGCGTGCTGGAGCGCACGCCCCCCGAGCTGGTGGCCGACATCTCCACCAACGGCATCGTCATGACCGGCGGCGGCAGCCTGGTCTGGGGCTTCGACAAGCTCATCGAGTCCCACACCGGCATCGAGACCTACGTGGCCGAGGACGCCATCTCCTGCGTGGCCTACGGCACCGGCAAGAGCCTGGAATGGGTGGGCGAGATGCAGGACGGCACCATGAACATCTCCCGCCGGAAGCAGATGAACTGACCCGGCAAGCCTCCCCAAAAGCGGAACAGCGCAGAACTGTCTGTAAGCGTCAGGTCCCCTGGCGCAAAAAGGCCGCCATCTCAATGTACAACATTGCGATGGCGGCCCGCATTTCCGCGTCTGCCGACGGCAGAGA
>DXDV01000263.1 GCA_019115345.1 Candidatus Intestinimonas stercorigallinarum
GGGGAGTCCACCCGGCGGGAGATCTGCATGACCCTGGAGCAGATGGGCTTCGAGATCGAGGCCAGCCACCACGAGGTGGCCCAGGGGCAGCACGAGATCGACTTCAAGTACGCCGACGCCCTGCGCACCGCCGACAACATCATGACCTTCAAGCTGGCGGTGAAGACCCTGGCCCAGAAGAACGGCCTCCACGCCACCTTCATGCCCAAGCCCATCTTCGGCATCAACGGCTCGGGCATGCACACCAACATGTCCCTCTTCCGGGACGGCAAGAACGTCTTTTACGATCCCGACGGCCCCAAGGGGCTCTCCAAGGAGGCATACAGCTTCATCGCCGGTATCCTCAGCCACGTGAAGGGTTTCGCCGCCGTCACCAACCCCCTGGTGAACTCCTACAAGCGGCTGGTGCCCGGCTACGAGGCCCCCTGCTACCTGGCCTGGTCGGCCTCCAACCGCTCCGCCCTCATCCGCATCCCCGCCGCCCGGGGCCAGTCCACCCGGGTGGAGCTCCGCTCCCCCGACCCCTCCTGCAACCCCTACCTGGCCTTTGCCGCCTGCCTGGCCGCCGGCCTGGACGGCATCGAGAAGGGCATGACGGCCCCCGCCGAGGTCACCGAGAACATCTTCGCCATGGACCAGGCCACCCGGGCCGCCCACGGCATCGACTCCCTGCCCGGCTCCCTGGAGGAGGCCGTGAAGGCCCTGGAGGCCGACCCCCTCATCCTGGATACCCTGGGGGAGCACGTGGCCAGCAACTTCATCGAAGGCAAGAAGAAGGAGTGGGAGGAGTATCGCACCAGGGTCTCCTCCTGGGAGCGGGAGAAGTACATGATCAATTACTGAGCCCCGCACCCAACTCCACCCAGCAGGGAGTGAAGGAATATGGAACAGGTGATCGTCGCCTTTGAAAACAGCCAGACCGCCCAGCGCGTCAAGGAGATCCTGGAGACCGACGGCGCCATCTCCTGCGTCCTCTGCAAAACGGCCGACCAAGTCCGGCGCTCCGTCCACAGTCTCCACGTCTCCGCCGTGGTGTGCGGCTTCAAGCTGGCCGACCAGGGTGCGGAGGCCCTTTACAGCGACCTGCCGCCCTCCTGCGCCATGCTGGTGCTGGCCCATCAGAATCTGCTGGAGCTCCTGCGGGAGGAGGACATCTTCCGGCTGGCCACCCCGGTCTCCAGAGGGGACCTCCTGGCCTCCGCCCGCATGCTCCTCCAGATCGGCCGCCGGCTGGAGCGCTCCCTGCGGCCGCACCGCTCCGCCGGGGAGCAGGCCGTCATCGACCGGGCCAAGGCCCTCCTTATGGAGCGGAGCGGCATGTCGGAGGCCCAGGCCTACCGCTACCTCCAAAAGACCAGCATGGACAACAGCGTCAGGCTGATCCAGACGGCCCAGGCCGTGCTGGAGAGCACAGATATCGGATAGACAGAGACAACGCAGTCTCGCGGCGGCAGTCCGGGACGCGGCTGCCGCCGCTTTGTCTCTTCCAGGGAAGGGGATGCGCACATGACAAAAATGAGCGAGCCGCGGCCGGGCCTCTACCGGCCCGAATTCGAGCACGACGCCTGCGGCATCGGCGCCGTGGCGGACATCCGGGGCCGTCAGAGCCACCGGACGGTGGACGACGCCCTGAAGATCGTGGAAAAGCTGGAGCACCGGGCGGGCAAGGACGCCAGGGGGGAGACCGGCGACGGCGTGGGCATCCTGGTCCAGATCTCCCACACCTTTTTCGCCCGGGCCGCCGGAGCGTCGGGCATCGCCCTTCCCGGGGCGGGGGATTACGGGGTGGGCATGTTCTTTTTCCCCCAAGACCCCCTCCGCCGGGGCCGGGCCAAGCAGATGCTCCGGGACATCGCCGCCAAGGAGGGCATCCCCTTCCTGGGCTGGCGGACGGTGCCGGTGTGCCCCCAGGTGCTGGGGCAGAAGGCCCTGGACAAGATGCCCCAGATCGAGCAGGCCTTTCTGGGCCGGCCGGAGGACGCCGCCCCCGGCCTGGACTTCGACCGCCGCCTCTACGTCCTCCGCCGGGTGTTCGAGCAGTCCAACGGGGACACCTACGTGCCCTCCCTCTCCAGCCGCACCATCGTCTACAAGGGCATGTTTTTGGTGGGGCAGCTGCGGCAGTTCTACCCCGACCTCCAGAGCGAGGACTACCAGTCCGCCCTGGCCCTGGTCCACTCCCGCTTCTCCACCAACACCGACCCCTCCTGGGAGCGGGCCCACCCCAACCGGCTCATCGCCCATAACGGGGAGATCAACACCATCCGGGGCAACGTGGACCGGATGCTGGCCCGGGAGGAGACCATGCACACTCCGCTGCTCTCCGGCGTCATGGAGAAGGTACTCCCGGTGGTCAACGTCTCCGGCTCCGACTCGGCCATGCTGGACAACACCCTGGAGTTCCTGATGATGGCGGGCATGGACCTGCCCCTGGCGGTGATGGCCTGCATCCCGGAGCCCTGGATGGGGGACCGGACCATCTCCCGGACCAAGCGGGACCTCTACCAGTACTACGCCACCCTCATGGAGCCCTGGGACGGCCCCGCCGCCATCCTCTTCTCCGACGGGGACATGGTGGGGGCGGTGCTGGACCGCAACGGCCTGCGGCCCTCCCGGTACTATGTCACCCGGGACGGCAGGCTCATCCTCTCCTCCGAGGTGGGGGTGCTGGACCTGCCCCCGGAGGACATCGCGGAAAAGGCCCGGCTGGAGCCGGGCCGAATGCTGCTGGTGGACCTGAAGGCGGGGCGCATCATCGGCGACGACGAGCTCAAGGAGGCCTACGCTGCCCGGCGGCCCTACGGCGAGTGGCTGGACCAGAACCTGGCCCACCTCTCCGACCTGCCCATCCCCAACCAGCGGGTGGAGCGCCGCTCCCGGGAGGCCCTCCGGCGGCAGCAGAAGGCCTTCGGCTACACCTACGAGGACGTGCGGGACACCATCCTCCCCATGGCCCGCACCGGGGCAGAGGCCACCGCCGCCATGGGCATCGATATCCCCCTGGCCGTGCTGGACGACCGGGACCAGCCCCTCTTCTCCTACTTCAAGCAGCTCTTCGCCCAGGTCACCAATCCCCCCATGGACGCCATCCGGGAGGAGGTGGTCACCGACACCACCGTCTACGTGGGCGACGACGGCAACCTCCTCCAAGAGGGGCCGGAGAACTGCCGGGTCCTTCAGATCCACAACCCCATCCTCACCTCCACCGACATGATGAAGATCAAGGCCATGGACCGGCCCGGCTTCCGGGTGTCCACCGTCTCCCTCCTTTATTATAAAAACACCGACCTGGAGAAGGCGCTGGAGCAGCTGATGGTGGCGGTGGACCGGGCCTATCACGAGGGGGCCAACATCGTCGTCCTCTCCGACCGGGGGGTGGACGAAAACCACGTGGCCATTCCCTCTCTGCTGGCCGTCTCCGCGGTGGAACAGCACCTGGTCCGCACCCGGAAGCGCACCGCCGTCTCCATCCTGCTGGAGTCGGCGGAGCCCCGGGAGGTCCACCACTTCGCCGCCCTGCTTGGCTACGGCGCCCGGGCAGTGAACCCCTACCTGGTGGAGGAGACCATCGTCTCCCTCATCGAGGAGGGGCTTTTGGACAAGGACTTCCACACCGCCGTGTCCGACTACAACAGCGCCGTCCTCCACGGCATGG
>DXDV01000264.1 GCA_019115345.1 Candidatus Intestinimonas stercorigallinarum
GCGGACAAAGGAGTCGGCGCCGGTGAAGTGGGGGATGCCCGCCTCGATGAGGTCCTCATAGATGGCCAGCTCGGCGGACATGATGATGTTGTCGGTGGGGGTGAAGATGGCGTCCACCCCGTCGGCAATGAGGGAGCTGGCGGCGGCGATGACCTCGTCATTGGTGTTGGCGGTGGCCTCCACGTAGCTCACGCCCTTGGCGTCCAGATAGGCCTTGGCGTCGGCGATGGGGGTGGCGGAGTTGGGCTCGGACAGGGAGTAGAGAAGGCCGATCTTGGCGGCGTCGGGGTCCTGGGCGAAGATCATGTCCAGGATGAGGTTGGTGTCCAGAGCGTCACTGGTGCCGGTCACATAGTCAAAGCCGGTGAGGTCGGCGGCAGCGGGGTCGGAGATGGCGGCGAAGACCACCGGGGTCTGGGTCTCCTCAGCGCACACCGTCATGACCTGGGCGGCGGTGGTGGCAATGGGGATGAGGACGGAGACGCCGTCGGCGATGGCCTGGTCGCCCAGCTGCCGGAGCACGGTCTGGTCGTTCTGTCCGCTGTACACCTCGTACTCGATGGGGGTATCCGTCTCCGCCGCGATCTCGTCCAGCCGGGCGGTAATGGCGTTGGCGATCTCGTCCAGAGAGGCGTGGTCCATCTGCTTGACCACGGCCACCCGGATGGCGGAGGCGCTGGTCTCGGTGGGGGCGGCGGACTCTCCGGAGGGCTGGGCGGTGGCGGCGGTGTCGCCGCCGCAGGCGGCGAGGGAGAGGGTCAGGGCGGAGGCGGCGGCCAGAGCGGTCAGCTTCTTCATGGTGTTTTTCATCGTAATTTCTCCTTTTTTGAGTATTGGGAGGCAGATGGAGCCAGCAGGTGTGTTCTTGCAGCCGTGCCGCCGGAGGCGGCACATGGCCGTTTTGCTGTGCGCCGCATAGCAAAAAACGCTTTTGTCCCCCACATGGGACAAAAGCGCTTGAAACACTTCTGCGATACCACCCAAATTGACGCTTGCGCGTCCACTCGCTTCACGCACCATCATGCGTGCCCGATGGATAACGGGTGGGGACCCGTCGGCACCTACTGAGCGCCTGACGCGCCGTTCGAGCCGCCCTCCGGAGGCCATTCGCCGGTTCCCGCACGCCCCGCTCACACCACCCGGGGCTCTCTTTGGCACGGAAGGGGCCGGTTACTTCTCTCCGTCACAGGTTTGGATGATTTACTTGTGTGTCATTATACGCACGCGGCGGACGAATGTCAACCCTTTTTTCGCAGGAAGGAGAATTTGGTCTCGGAGCACACCACGGCGAGGAAGATGAGGGCGAAGCCGGCGAACATGAGGGGGGTGGGCCGCTCGTCGGCAAAGAGGACGGAGAAGAGGACGCCGAAGGGGGCCTCCAGGGAGAGGAGGACGGCGGCGGTGGCGGGGGCGGTGTACTTCTGGCCGATGTTCTGGAAGAGGAGGGCCCCGCAGGAGGCAAAGACCACCAGGTAGGCCAGGCTGAGGACCAGTCCGCCGTCAAAGACGGCGGGGTCAAGGGCGGGGCTGGCGAAGAGCACCCCCACCCAGGAGAAGAGGGCGAAGGAGGCGAATTGCAGGGTGGTGAGGAGGAAGATGTCCCGGCCCTGGGCGTACTTGGCCACCGCCACGATGTGGCAGGCGAAGAAAAATCCGCCGACCAGGGTGAGCACGTCCCCCAGATTGAAGGCGGTGGCGTTCTCCCCGGTGACCGACACCAGGGCGATGCCGGCGATGCACAAAAAGGCGGCCAGCAGATGGTACCGGTCGGGCCGGCGGCGGGCGATGACCCAGTTGAGGAAGGGGACGATGACGCAGTAGACGGCGGTGAAGAAGGCGTTCTTCCCCGGCGTCGTCCGCTCCAGGCCGAAGGTCTGGAAGGCGTAGGCCAGGAAGAGGCAGAAGCCCATCACCGTGCCGCCGATGAGGTACTGCCGGTCCAGCAGCCGCCACCGCTTCCAGAACACCGCCGAGAGCACGAGGGCGGCAAGGCTGAACCGGATGGCCAGCAGCCAGAAGGTGGGCAGCACGTTCACGCTGCTCTTCATCACCACAAAGGAGCTGCCCCAGATGACGGTGGCCAGGACGATGAGGGGGCTGGCGAATCTGGCCAGGAGGCCGCTCTCGGTCTGTGCGTGCATGGTTGAACCGCTCCTTCCGGTGTGATAAAATAGAGAAACATCGCCATCGCCGTACAGGAGGGATGACATGGAAAAGCTGCGCCGGGAATTTTACGGCCGGGACACCCTGGAGGTGGCCCGGGACCTTTTGGGAAAGTATCTGGTCCGCCGCCTGGACGGGGCGGAGCTGGTGGTCCGCGTCACCGAGACCGAAGCCTACATCGGGGCCGTGGACAAGGCCTGCCACGCCTACGGCGGCCGCCGGACCGCCCGGACCGAGACCCTCTACGCCAAGCCGGGGACGGCCTATGTCTACCTCATCTACGGCATGTACCACTGTCTCAACTTCGTCACCGAGCCGGAGGGGGTGGCCGCCGCCGTGCTCCTCCGCGGCGTGGAGGCGGTGGAGGGGACGGACCGCATGGCCCGCGCCCGCTTTGGCCGGGAATATGACCAGCTGACGGCCGCTCAGCGGAAGAACTTCCTCAACGGCCCCGGCAAGGTGTGCAAGGCCCTCTCCCTCACCCGGGCCCACAACGGCCTGGACCTCACCGGGGAGGAGCTCTTCCTCTGTGAGGGCGCGGCCCCGGCGGGGGAGATCCATGTGGGCAGGCGCGTCGGCATCGACTACGCTGAGGAAGCGGCGGACTTCCCCTGGCGGTTCTGGCTTTGAACAATCTACCTATGGAGGCAAGACAGATATGCTCTTATTCGACCTGGACGGCACCCTCATCGACTCCAACGGCATCTGGGAGGACATCGACCTGGCCTTTTTGGGCCGGCACGGCCTTACCCCCACCGAGGAGTACGCCCACACCGTGGGCCACTCCATCTTCCCGGTGGCCGCCGCCTTCACCCGGGATTACTACCACCTGGACCTGACGCCGGAGGAGATCATGGACGAGTGGATGGCGGGGGCCCGGTCGGCCTACGCCCAGGTGGAGATGAAGCCGGGAGCGCTGGCCTTCCTGGAGCGGTGCCGGGACAATGGGGAGTCCATGGCCCTGGTCACCGCCTGTGTGCCCGAGCTCTGCCGCGCCGCCCTCCGCCGCCATGACCTGGAGGGCTTCTTCACCGACTTCATCTTCGCCCAGGAGCTGGGCCTTGAGAAGCGGGACCCGGCGGTCTACCGGCTGACGGCGGAGCGGCTGGGGGTGTCCCCCGGGGACTGCACCCTCTATGAGGACGCCCCCCACAACTGCGCCGCCGCCCAGAGCATGGGCATGCAGGCCGTGGGGGTCTACGACCGGTTCTACGCCAAGTACCGGGAGCAGATGCGCCGCGGCTGCGACGGCTACATCGACAGCTTTCTGGAATTGCTCTGACCTGTGCCCCGGCGCGTCGTCAGGGCAAAGTCCGCTTCACTCTGTTTTCGCCCAAGGCGAAAACTGCGCTGCGCTCCCTTGCCCTTCCTCTCCCAAACGAACCCGCTTCGCTGGGCTTCGTTTGGGTCCCCGTGTTTCCCCACTTGCGGCCTGAGCCGTTTTTTCTCTTCCTGTGCCCCGGCGCAACGCGCCGGGGCACTTTCTTATCCCTTGGTCATGTGCTGGGCCGCTGAGCGGAGCATGAGCCGCTTGGTGCCCACCGAGTCGAAGGCGATCTCGATGAGGGCGTCGCCCCCCACGGGCTGGACCGAGAGGACCATGCCCCTGCCGAAGGCCTTGTGGACCACGGCGTCTCCCTTCTGGAAGGCGGGGATGCCTGCGGCGGGGCGTGCGCCGGGGGCAGACCGGGGGGAGGCCGGCGTCCGGCGGGGCTGGGACGGAGCGGCGGGCCGGGCGGCCTGGGGCTCCGAGGACCAGGGGGCGCCGTAGCCCCCCCGGTTGAAGGTCCGGGGAGCGGGGGCGCTCCGCCACCGGCCGGCGGCGTCGTCATCGGGGCGGCTCAGGGGGCTGCGGCCGCTCTTCTCCACCAGCTCCTCCGGGATCTCCCCGGTGAACCGGGAGGGCCGGTTGGCGCTGGTGCGGCCGAAGAGCATCCGCTGGGCGGCGCAGGTGAGGTAGAGCCTCTCCTTGGCCCGGGTCATGGCCACGTAGCACAGCCGCCGCTCCTCCTCCATCTCCGCGTCGTCGCCGATGGCCCGGGCGCCGGGGAAGATGCCCTCCTCCACCCCCACCACAAAGACCACGGGGAACTCCAGGCCCTTGGCCGAGTGCATGGTCATCATGACCACGCAGTCCTCGTCTGGGTCGTGGTTGTCCAGGTCGGTGTAAAGGGCGATCTCATCCAGGAAGCCGGAGAGGGAGGGCTCCCCCTCGGCGTTTTCCAGGTAGCTGTTGATGGAGGTGAGGAGCTCCCGGACGTTCTCCAGCCGGGTGCGGTCCTCCACCGTGTTCTTGGCCTCCAGGGCGGCGGCGTAGCCCGTCCGGGCCAGCACCTCCTCGTAGAAGTCGGGAAGGGACAGCTCCCCGGCGAGCCTCCGCAGACCCTCCATGAGGTCGGTAAACTGGGCCAGCTTGGCCGCCGCCTTGCCGAGGTCGGGGTAGGCCCGGGCGTTTTTCACCACCTCCCAGAGGCTCTTCCCCTCCTGGGCGGCGATGGTCTGGGCGGCGTCCACCGTCCTCTGGCCGATGCCCCGGGCGGGGACGTTGATGATCCGGGCCAGGCGCAGGTCGTCGGCGGGGTTGTTGAGGGCGCAGAGGTAGGCCAGCATATCCTTGACCTCCGCCCGGTCGAAGAAGCGGATGCCGCCGATGATGCGGTAGGGCACGCCGTTGCGCTTGAAGGCCTGCTCGATCTGGTTGGACTGGGCGTTCATCCGGTAGAGGACGGCGTTGTCCCGCCAGGGGCGGCCCTGGCTGTACCCGGCCAAAATCTGTGCGGCCACGTACTGGGCCTCGTCGCTCTCGTTCATGGCGGTGTAGAGCTGGAGCTTGTCCCCCTTCTCATGGCGGGTCCACAGCTCCTTGCCCTTCCGGCCCTGGTTGTGGCGGATCACGGCGTTGGAGGCCTCCAGAATGTTGCCGGTGGAGCGGTAGTTCTCCTCCAGGCGGATGACCCGCGCCCCCTTGTACTGGTTCTCAAAGGACAGGATGTTCTCGATGGTGGCCCCCCGGAACCGGTAGATGGACTGGTCGTCGTCGCCCACCACGCAGATGTTCTCCCACCGGCCCGCCAGCAGGGCGGAGAGCCGGTACTGGAGCTGGTTGGTGTCCTGATACTCATCAATGAGTACATATCGGAATTTCCGCTGATAATAATCC
>DXDV01000265.1 GCA_019115345.1 Candidatus Intestinimonas stercorigallinarum
CCACCATCCACCTGGGCATCTGCGGCGAGCACGGCGGCGACCCCACCAGCGTGGAGTTCTGCCACAACGTGGGCCTGGACTACGTCTCCTGCTCCCCCTACCGCGTGCCCATCGCCCGCCTGGCCGCCGCCCAGGCCGCTATCAAAAATCCGAGGTAATTCAGATTTCATCCCAGGCTCTCATAATCCAGTAAATCTGTAAAATAAAAGTAGACACTCACATCAGTGTGAGTGTCTACTTTTTTATGTCTGGATAAAAATAAGGAGCGGTAGCCGTGTTGGTATTTCATTGCGCATATCTCCTTGCTTTGACCTGCTCCAGCAGCCCATCTGACAATACAAATCTGACGAGCAGATCACCCACGTTTGCTGCGGGAAAATGCATCAGCGCCGTAGGCGATCTGCCTGCAGCGCTGATGCGGAAAAAGGAGATGAACGTGCTACAGGAAACACCGGATCAGGTTATAGACGCTGATACCAGTGATTACCAGAAGCAGCCAGAAAAAGAGTCTGTCCACCGCCCGGTTGTCCATGCGGCGGCTGAGACTGCGGCCCACGGTGCCGCCGACCACGCCGCCCACCACCATGGCGATGAGGACGGGCCACTCAAATTCAGGCACCGTGCGTCCGATCAGGGTGTTCAGGAAGCTGGCACCCTGAGAGAAGAGGATGACATACAGGGAGTTGAGGGCGGCGGTCTTGGAGTCCATGGAGAAGAAGTAGTAGAGCACGGCCAGGTTGATGGGGCCGCCTCCGATCCCAAGGAAGGAGGACAGCACGCCCAGAGCCAGACCGATCACCACACAGGCCGCCCCGTTCTTCACGTCCAGCGTGCGGATGCGGGGGCGGTTCAGGGTGTAGGCCAGCACGCCCAGGGTGAGCAGGATCATCAGTACCTGCTGGGCCACCGAAACGGCGGAGCCGCCGGCGTCCTTCACAATGTCGAAGAGCTGCTTGCCCACAATGCCGCCCACAGCGGCGCCGATGGCCAGCAGGGTGCCCCGCCGGGGCTCTACCTTTACCTCGCCGCCGATGCTGCGGAGCATGGAGGTAATGGTCATGGCCAGCACGGTGCAGCCGGACAGGAAGCTGATGGTAGCCACCGGCAGGCCGGACACGGCGTCCATCACCGGTTTGATGATGACGCCGCCGCCCACGCCGCTGATGCCGCCGATGGTGGTGGCCAGAATGGCTACCAGAAAGTTAAACAGGGTCTGCATGCCGGCTTACCGCAGAGAGATGAACCGGCTGTCGTAAGCGCCCAGCAGGGGCTCGCAGTAGGCCTTGAACTCGGGCTTGATGCTGGCGCCGTCCTCGCCGATCCACTCCAGGGGGAACTTCTTCTCGGCGTTAGCCACCTTCTCCAGGGGGATCAGGCAGGTCTTGGAGGAGTAGGGGTTCCGGGTGGTCTCAAAGCCCACCATGAAGCCGGTCTTGCCCTCCACGGCGGAGCGGACGGCGCAGGCGCCGGCCTCCTCGGCCTCCTTCTGATCGATCTCGGACATGAGCGCCACGCTCACACGGCCCAGCAGGCCGGGCTTCTCGGACCGGGACTTCAGGCCGGTCTCCTGCATGATCATGTCGCTGAGGGCCTGGGCGGCGCCGCCGGGCACCTTGTGGCCGAAGCCGTCCACCACGCCGGAGTCGGCCACGGGGGAGCCGTCGGCATAGTGGATGCCCTCGGAGATGGTCACCAGCAGGCCGCGGCCCTTGGCCCACTTCTCCTTGACGGCAGCCAGGAACTTCTCCTTGTCGAAGGCCACCTCGGGCAGATACACCAGATGCTCACAGGGCATCAGATCGGCATACAGGGCGGAGGCAGCGGTGATCCAGCCGGCGTTGCGGCCCATCATCTCCATCACCACCACGTGGATGGGCAGAGCAGCTGCGTCCTGAGCCAGCTCCAGAGCGGAGACAGCGGCGTACTTGGCGGCGGAGCCGAAGCCGGGGCAATGATCGGTGACGTCCAGGTCGTTGTCGATGGTCTTGGGGATGCCGATGACCCGCAGCTCATAGCCGGTCTCCACGGACAGGTTGTAGATCTTGTTGCAGGTATCCATGGAGTCGTTGCCGCCGTTGTAGAAGAAGTAGCGGATGTTGAACTTCTTGAAACACTCCAGCACCGCGGGATAGTCGGCGTCGGTGAGCTTGCGGCGGCAGGAGCCCAGGGCGGAAGCAGGGGTCTTGGCCAGCAGGGCCAGGTCCTCGTCGCTGAACTTGCCCAGGTCGATCAGGTCTCCGGCCAGGATGCCCTCAGCGCCGAAGCGGGCGCCGTAGATGGTCTCGATCTCGCCGTGGGCCTTGGCCTCCCGGACAGCGCCCAGCAGGGAGCTGTTGATGACCGGGGTGGGGCCGCCGCCGTGGGCGATCAGCATATTTCCTTTCAGCATGACAATGCCCTCCTTACACGTTGCTCAGATCGTCGTCCTTCATGCACAGATGGACGGCACCCAGCTTGAAGGTCTGGGGCAGAGCCAGGATATTGGGGTTGGGACCCACAAACTTCTTCTTGGCATCCTCCAGAGCCTCCTCGAAGGTGGCCCGGGTCTTCAGACCCATGCCGCGGGCAATGCCGGGCTCCTGGGCGCCAACGATGTAGATGGCGGAGGTGTTCATCTCGGCGATGTGGCCGCAGCTCATCATGGAGAAGCCGTGGAAGGGATGGAAGGCGTTGCAGAAGCGGTACTTGCGGATATACTCCTGGTTGGTGGCAAAGTACTCGCCGTAGCGGTCCATGTCGGGCAGGATGTTCATGTAGTCGTGCTGGAACATCTCATAGAGCTCCCGCAGGTAGGGCCACCGCTCGTCGTGGAAGTAGCCGTTGCAGATGGAGGAGCAAATGATGACGCAGTTGTCCTTCATGACGCGCTTGTGGCGGATGACCTGAGCGGAGAGAGCTTGCATCATCTGGATGGGGTTGGTGCCCATGC
>DXDV01000266.1 GCA_019115345.1 Candidatus Intestinimonas stercorigallinarum
AGCTGGATGAGCTCCTTGTTCCGCTGGGACTTGTAGAGCTGCCGCTCCATATAGTTGTAGATCTTGTCGATCTGCTTGAGGTATTGGAGGAAGCGCTTGGCCACCTGCAGCAGCAGATAGAGGATGAAGCTGGTCTTTTTCTGGGTCTCCGCGTTCTTCACCAGGCCGTCCTGAAAGTCTCGAATCACCGGGGTCTCCTTCAGGCAGACGGTGATGATGCACTTTTCCGCCACGATGATGCCCAGAGGCAGGGTGGAGTAGACCACCGCGTCCCCCTTCTCCACCGAGGGCAGGTCGATGATGATGAGGGTCTGGTCCTCCTCGGTGTCGATACGGGAGGTCTCCTCCTCGTCCAGGGCGGCCCGGAGAAAGCCCGGGTCGATGCCCAAAAGGGCGGTGACGGTGGACATCTCGTCCTCCGTGGGGTAGGTGAGGTTCACCCAGCAGCCGTCCTCCGCCTTGTCCAGCTTGGTCATCTGGCCATTGATGGTCTTGTGGATGGTCAGCATTGGTATCACGCCTTTCTTTTAGGCGCGCTGACGCGAAGGCTCCCCGCCCCCCGTGAGACGCGCCGCTTTTTTCTGTTTACTTCGACTTCCAGGGTCGCCGCTCACGACGGTCTCACTCCTTCTTGCCCAGAGGGGCCATGTTATCGTTGCCCATGCGCGGGATCACAAGCCCTGGATCAGCCGCCGGGGCGGTCGATCCAGCAGACATTATTATACCGCCTTCCGCCGGGGAGCGCAAGCCAAAAATGGCCCCGCTCCGCCCGGGGAAAAGACGCCGGACCGCCGGCGGACCAAAGTCCGCCGGCGGTCCTCAGCTTGTCGAAAAAGCCCACTTTGGCTTTTTCGACAAGCTGCTGACTTTTTCGATTTCATCGAAAAAGTTCTTGACTACACGCGAAAGTGGGGGCTCACCTGTTCCAGTGTGGCTTCGCCCGAAGGCATCAGGACTGCCACCGGCAGTCCTGACCCCCTTTCACACTTTTCCCCCGTGGCTTGTTTTACGTGGTGCCACGTTTTCGACATTCTGCGGACCGCCGACGGACCAAAGTCCGCCGGCGGTCCTTTCCCCTTTGCGGGGGAAGCTTATCGCTCTTTGTTGAAGATCTTGAAAATGTCCACAAAGGGGTCCTCCTCCGGCTCCTCGGAGAGGGGCTCCAGAGTGGGACGCTCCCCGGCGGGAACGGACTTGCTCCCGGCGGCGGGACTGGCCGCCGCCTCCCGCCCGGCGCTGAAGGGATTGGCGGGCATGCCGCCGCCGCCCTCCTCAAAGCCGGTGGAGATGACGGTGACCCGGATCTCATCCTCCAGCTCCTCGTCGAAGGCGGCGCCGAAGATGATGAGGGCGTCGGGGTGGGCGGCCTGCTGCACCAGATTGGCGGCGGTCTCCACCTCCTCCAGGCCGATGTCCATGGAGCCGGTGACGTTGACCAGCACGCCGTGGGCGCCGTTGATGGAGGTCTCCAGCAGGGGGCTGGAAATGGCCATCTTGGCGGCCTCCTCGGCCTTGTTCTTGCCGGCGGCCCGGCCCACGCCCATGTGGGCCATGCCGGCGTCCTTCATGACGGCGGTGACATCGGCGAAGTCCAGGTTGATGAAGCCGGTGTTCTTGATGAGGTCGGAGATGGACTGCACCGCCTGGCGGAGCACGTCGTCGGCGATCTCGAAGGCGTTCTGGAAGGTGATCTTCTGATCGGTGGCAAACTTGAGCCGCTCGTTGGGGATGATGACCAGGGAGTCCACCTTGCCCCGGAGCTCCTCGATGCCGGCCTCGGCCTGGAGCATCCGGCGGCGGCCCTCAAAGGCGAAGGGCTTGGTGACCACGCCCACGGTGAGGAGACCGGCCTCCTTGGCGATGTCGGCCACGATGGGGGCCGCGCCGGTGCCGGTGCCGCCGCCCATGCCGGCGGTGATGAATACCATGTCGGCGTCCTCCAGGGCCTTGGCGATCTGGCCCCGGCTCTCCTCGGCGGACTTGCGGCCCACGTCGGGGTTGGAGCCTGCGCCCTGTCCGCCGGTGAGCTTCTCGCCGATCTGAATTTTATAGGTGGCGCTGGAAGTGGTCAGCGCCTGCTTGTCCGTATTGACCGCGATAAAATCCACGCCCTGCACGCCGGAGCGCACCATGCGATTGACCACGTTGCTGCCGCCGCCGCCCACGCCGATGACCTTGATGGTGACGACGCTCTCAGGCCCTGTATCCAATCCAAAAGCCATGCCCGTTCCTCCTATGTAAACAACCAGTGATAGTAAGTTTCTTTTTGAATACACCAATATACTGTATTGTATCTCTCTTTTCCGGTTAGGTCAATAGTCTGGGCGAGATTTCGCCCAACTTTCCCCGTCAGCTTCCGGCAGTTTCCGGGATAAATCGCGGCTGATCGAGGGTGAGATCCACAATACCTGTCTCATTCGGCTGAATGATGCCCTGGGCCATGGACTCGGCCAGGACTCGAGTGAGCTCCAGATAGTCTTCGCTGCTCATGGGCATCTTCACCGTGAGCCGGCCGTCGTAGACCAGGGAGAGCTCCGCGGCGGAGGTGAGGTCGATGGCGGAGACCTCCTTCAGCATGTCCCGCTGGAAGAGGGCGGCGAGGAGCTCCATCAGGCTGTCCAGGCGGAAGCGCTCGGCCTCCTCCACCGCCAGGGTGGTGCCCACGGCGGGCAGGAGGGCGGTGAGGCCGGACACCTCCGCCACCCCGGCCGCCTGGGGACTGGCCACCTCTTCCAGGATCTTTCCCTTTACGTCCACGATCCACCAGCTCTCCCCTCCCTGGACCACCACGGCGGGGGTCCGCTCGGTGACGGTGATGACCAGCGCGTCGGGGAGGGCGTGGCGGATGTTCACCTCGTCCACATAGGGAAGAGCGGAGTAGATCTTCTGGGCCGTGCGGGAGCCGCCCACCAGAAAGAGGTTATCCCCCTTCTCCACTCCGGAGGCGTCGATGATCTCCTGGGCGGTGTACTTCCCCGCGCCGGAGACGGCGATCTCCTCCACCCGGAAAAAGACCACGCAGCCCGCGGCGACCACCACCAGGATGATGACGAGGGAGAGCGCCTTGTAGAGGAAGCCGAAGCGTCCCCGGTCCCGCCGTTTTCTTTTGTTGGAGCGCCGTGATGCCATGGCCTGCCTCCGGAAATCGTTCTTTCTGTCTGTTTCTGGCCCAGTATACCATAGGAAGGTGAGGAAATCGTTAAGAAATCCTTACAAGTTGGGCAAGTCCGCCCCGCCCTCTTCCAGACGGCGGATGCAAGCGCCCAGACCGCTGAGGGTCTCCTCCAGGCCGTAGTAGCCCCGGTCGATGTGGCTCAAACCCTCGATGCGGCTCTCCCCCTCCGCCCCCAGGGCGGCCACCACCAGGGCGGCGCCTCCCCGCAGGTCGGCGGCCATGAGCCGGGCGCCGTGGAGCCGCTCCACACCGCACACCACCGCCACCCGGCCCTCCACCCGGATACGGGCCCCCATGCGGCAGAGCTCATCCACATGGCGGTAGCGGCTTTCAAACATGTTCTCCACAAAGACGGTGGTCCCCCGCCCCTTACACAGGGCGGCCATCACCGGCGGCTGGGCGTCGGTGGGGAAGCCGGGATAGGGGGCCGTCCGGATGGGGCGCACCCCCTGGAGGGGGTCCTCCCGGCGGAGGAGGATGCGCTGCTCGCCGCTGCGCACCCGGCAGCCCGCCTCGGTGAGGATGGCGGTGACGGTGGAGAGCTGACGGTAGTCGGTGCCCAGGATCTCCGCCTCCCCCCCGGCGGCCGCCACCGCCGAGAGGAGGGTGGCCGCCACGATCCGGTCGGGCATGACGGTATGGGTCCCGCCGTGGAGGGGCTTTCCGCCGGTGACGGTGACCGTGGAGGTCCCCGCCCCCCGGACATCGGCCCCCAGGGCGCGCAGAAAGGCCTGGAGGTCCACGATCTCCGGCTCCCGGGCGGCGTTGTTGATGGTGGTGGTCCCCGCCGCCCCGCAGGCGCAGAGCATGGCGTTCTCGGTGGCCCCCACGCTGGGAAGGGAGAGGTCGATCTGGCACCCCCGGAGCGCCCCGTGGGGCAGGGCGCAGTGGAGTGCGCCCCCCTCCTCCCGGATCTCCGCCCCCAGGGCCCGGATGGCCGCCAGGTGGAGGTCGATGGGCCGGGGCCCCAGCTCACAGCCCCCGGGCATGCTCAGCTCCGCCGCCCCGGTGCGGGCCAGGATGGCGCCCAGGAAGATCACCGAGGAGCGCATCTCCCGCATGAGGGCGTCGGGCACGTCGTTCCGGGTGAGGCCGGAGGCGTCCACCGTCACCGTGTCCCCGGTCCGCTCCACCTTGCAGCCCAGGTGCTCCAGGATGGACACCGAGGCCCGGACGTCGGATAAGTCGGGACAATTATGTACCACGCTGACGCCGGGGCACAGCACCGCCGCCGCCAGGATGGGCAGCACGCTGTTCTTGGCCCCGTGGACCCTGGCCGTCCCCTCCAGCCGTCTGCCGCCTTCCACAAGATATACGCTCATGACCGTCCACCCTCCGCATGTTCCTAGTCTCAGGCCATACTATGCGCCGGGCGGGGGCGGTGACAGCAACGGGGCTTACCGGCCCTCCTTCAGGAGGGCCATGAGAGTCTGGTAGATCTCCTCGGCGGCGTCGGTCACCGAGAGCTCCTCCAGGGCCTTCGCCATGGCGGAGCGCTTTTCCGGGTCGGCCAGCAGGTCCTTCACCTGCCGGTAGAGGGCGGCGCCGTCGGTCTCCCCCTCCAGCACCACCACCGCCGCCCCGTGGTGCTCCAGCACCCGGGCGTTCTTCTCCTGGTGGTTGTTGGTCACGTTGGGGGAGGGCACCAGCACACAGGGCTTGGCGATGGCGGTGAGCTCCGAGATGGTGGAGGCCCCCGCCCGGCACACCACCAGGTCGGCGGCGGCCATCACCAGGGGCATGTCGTAGATGTACGCCCGGACCTCCGCCCCGCCGGTCAGGTCCACCCCCCGCTCTTCGAGGGCGGTGGTGAGGCTCTGGTAGTTCCGCCCGGCGCCGTGGATGTGGTGGAAGGGGAAGCCCTCCGCCGCCTCGGCGCTCAGGAAGTCGGCCATGTACCGGTTCATCACGTCGGCCCCCAGGCTCCCCCAGTAGGAGAGGACCAGAGGGCGGCCGTCGTCCAGGCCCAGGGCCTGCCGGGCCTCCTTCCGGGTGTGGTCGAAGAAGTCCCGGCGCACCGGGGTGCCGGTGACCACCACCCGCTCCGGATGGGGATAGTGCTTCCGGGAGTCCTCAAAGCCCACCATCACCCGGTCGGCCACCTTGGAGAGGAGCTTTGTGGTGAGGCCGGGGACGGCGTTGGACTCGTGGACGGCGGTGGGGATGCCCCGGCGGGCGGCCTCCTTCACTACGGGGTAGGAGGCGTAGCCCCCGGTGCCCACCACCAGGTCGGGCAGGAATTCGTCCAGGATGGCCCGGGCCTGCCGCCGGGCCTGGGGCAGGGTAAGCACCGTCATGACGTTGTGCTTGATGTCCTTCCACTTCCACGCCCGGTGGATGGTGTTCACGTGGACGGTGCGCAGCTCGTAGCCCTCATGGGGCACCAGCGTCCGCTCCATGCCGTTGTCCGCCCCGGCGAAGAGGACCTGGCAGTCCTGGTGCCGGGATTGGAAGAGCCGGGCCAGGGCGATGGCGGGATTGATGTGGCCGGCGGTGCCGCCGCAGGTAAAGAGGAGCTTCACTTCAACACCTTCTCAGCCGGCCCTCGGGGCCGGGATCTGTCTGGATACGCTCAGGACAATGCCCATCTCCACCAGCTGGATCACCAGGGCGGTGCCGCCGTAGCTGAAGAAGGGCAGGGAGATGCCGGTGGGAGGGAGCAGGTTGGTGACCACGCCCACGTTCAAAAAGACCTGGACGGCCACCTGAGTGGTGATGCCCACGATGAGGAGGGCGCCGAACCGGTCCCGGGCGTGGAGGGCCAGCCAATAGCCCCGGATGATGAGCAGGGCGAAGAGGAGGAGGATCATGGACGCCCCGATGAAGCCCAGCTCCTCGCACACGATGGGGAAAACATAGTCGTTCTGGAGCTCGGGCAGATAGAGGAACTTCTGCCGGGAATTTCCGATGCCCAGGCCCAGCAGGCCGCCGGAGCCGATGGCGTAGAGGGACTGGATGATCTGATAGCCCTC
Source organism: Candidatus Intestinimonas stercorigallinarum (assembly GCA_019115345.1). Lineage (GTDB taxonomy): Bacteria > Bacillota > Clostridia > Oscillospirales > Oscillospiraceae > Intestinimonas > Intestinimonas stercorigallinarum. Next base: position 6,148 of record DXDV01000266.1, read on the forward strand.
CCCCTGGATGTCGCTCCAGGGGTCCTGCCAGATGGCGATGCGGTCGGCCATGTAGCTGCCGCTCTGGCTGATGATCCACATGCCCGCCGCCATCATCAGGGCCCCCAGTCCGAACCAGCGCAGCTTGATGCCGGCAGCAAAGAGGATGGAGGCGGCGATGGCCAGAATGAGGATCATGGCCGACAGGTGGGGCTGAAGAAAGAGCAGGAACAGAATGATGCCCAGCGCCGCGATGTAGGGCACCAGCTCCAGAAAGCCGATGCCGTCCAGCCACTCCAGGAACCGTCCGGTGTAGGTCCGGCGGTTGAACTTCCGCTTTTTCTCGGTGTTCCGCTTGGAGAGGCGGGCGGAAAAGTAGAGGATGACCCCCAGCTTGGCCGCCTCGGAGGGCTGCCACCGGGGCAGAGGGCCAATGGCCCGGATCCAGCGGTTGGCGCCGCCGCCGCTGGCGCCGATGCCGGGCACCTTCACCAGGATGAGGAGGAGGATGGACCCCCACAGGGCAATGACGGCGAACCAGCGCAGGGTCTGGTAGTTGACCTTGCTCAGGGCCAGCATGATCGCCACCCCCGCCACGGCAAAGACCCCCTGGCGCAGGAAATAATAGGTGGGGTCGCCCATGTTGTAGAGGGCGTCGGCGTAGGAGGCGGAGAACATCATGATGACGCCGATGGCGGTGAGCATCAGCACCAGCATGAGAAAGGGCAGGTCCAGTGGGCCGCGGGCCAGCTGTTCCTCCACGGTGAGGTCTCGCTTGAGTTTTCGGGCCATGGGCTCGCCTGCCTTTCAGAGAGGATGGGGCCGTGTCCGCTCAGACGGCGGGCCCCAGGAGGTTGAGGTCCAGGACACCGGCGTACCGGCCGGACACCCCCAGGAGGGCCAGCGCGCAGAACGCCAGGGAAACCAGGGTAAAGACGGCCACCACCTTTTTCTCGCTCCAGCCGCACATCTCGAAGTGGTGGTGGAGGGGGGCCATCTTGAAAATGCGCTTGCCGTGGGTGGCCTTGAAGTAGACCACCTGGATGATGTCGGAGAGGGTCTCGGCGATGTAGACGATGCCCACCAGGATGAGGACCAGGGGCATATCGAAGGCGAAGGCCAGACCGCACACCGCGCCCCCCAGGAAGAGGGAGCCGGTGTCCCCCATAAAGACCTTGGCGGGGTAGTGGTTGTAGAGGAGGAAGGCGCACAGGCCGCCGAAGAGGGCGCCGCCGAAGACGCCCAGAGAGGGCACCGCCCAGCGCCAGGCCACCACGGTGAAGAAGGCGGCCACGGGCAGGGTGACGCTGGAGCTCAGGCCGTCCACCCCGTCGGTGATGTTGACGGCGTTCACCGTGCCCACCATGACGAAGGCGGCGAAGGCCATGTAGACCGCCCAGGGCAGCTCGATGGTGACCTGGAGGAAGGGGACGTACAGGTGGGGGGCCAGGTAGCCGAAGTACCGCAGCAGGGCGGTGAAGGCGATGGCGGCGGCCAGCTGGAGAAGGAATTTGGGTCCGGCGGTGAGGCCGGTGTTCTCCCGCTTCTTTACCTTCTCATAGTCGTCCAGGTAGCCGATGACCCCAAAGACCAGGGCGAAGCAGAAGACGAAGAGGGCCCGGAAATCTCCATTGAGCAGGTCGGGCCAGCCGATGAGCAGGATGGTGGCCAGAATGCCGAAGATGAACATGAGCCCGCCCATGGTGGGGGTGCCCTG
>DXDV01000267.1 GCA_019115345.1 Candidatus Intestinimonas stercorigallinarum
TCCTGGCTCCGGTCCTTCATGCCCAGAGAGATCTTCTTCTTCTCAGGGTCGAAGGAGATGACGTAAACGTCCACGGGGTCGCCCACGCTGACCACCTCGGAGGGGTGCTTGATGCGGCTCCAGGAGAGCTCGGAGATGTGGACCATGCCGTCCACGCCGCCGATGTCCACGAAGGCGCCGTAAGAAGTCAGAGACTTCACCACGCCGGCGTAACGCTTGCCGTTCTCGATCTCGGCCCAGACCTTGGCGGCCTTCTCAGCCCGCTCGGCCTGCTCCACGGCGCGGATGGAACCCACCACGCGGCGGCGGGCACGGTTGACCTCCGTGATCTTGATGCGGACCTTCTGCTTGAGGAGGGCGCTCATGGAAGCGTCCCGGGGCAGGCCGGTCTGAGAGGCGGGGATAAAGACGCGCACGCCCTTGACAGAGGCCACGATGCCGCCCTTGTTCTCCTCGGTGATGACGGCCTCCACGATGGTGCCGGCCTCGCGGGCAGCCTCCACGTCGTCCCAGCTCTTCACAGTGTCCAGACGCTTCTTGGACAGGGTGACCACGCCCTCGGCATCGTTGACCCGCATGACATAGGTCTCGATCTCGTCGCCGATCTTCACGATGTCCTCCACCTTCACGGTGGGATCGTCGGTCAGCTCGGATACAGGAATGTAGCCGGCGTGCTTGGTGCCCAAGTCCACATAGATCTCGGTGGGCGTGATCTCAGTGACGATGCCGGTGACCTTCTCTCCTGTATTTAAAGTTTTGATCGATTTCTCCAGCAGATCAGCGAAGGATTCCTCGATCTCCATGATTTCGTCGCTCATTTTGTCATAGACCTCCTTTATAATCCACCCGGGCGTCGATGCTCCCGCGGTGATGCCGATCGAAGCCGCCCCCGCGAAGGAGGCCGGTTCCAATTCCTCCGCCCCCTCGATGGCGACCACCCGGGGACAGAGCGCGCGACACAGCTCCGAAAGCCGTTTTGTGTTGGAGCTTTTCCGATCTCCGATGACGATCATCGCCTCACAGCGGGCCGCCAGTTCCTGGGCTTCCGATTGCCGTATATACGTAGCATTACATATTGTATCAAAAATCTCGGCGTTTGTACACTCTTTTTTTGCTGTTTCTATGGCGGAATCCCAAATTTCCCGGGTGGATGTGGTCTGGGACACCAGCGTAAGGGGCATTTCCCGCCGTTCCGGCCGCTCCGCCAGCCAGTCCGCCAGGGCCGCGCCATCCGGCAGCGTCACCGGATTTTCGCACCAGCCGGCAATGGCCACGATCTCCGGATGGTCCGGCGTGCCGATGATCACCGGCTGCCGTCCCGCCGCCTCGGCCTCGGCCACCAGCCGGTGGATGCGCTGGACGTTGGGGCAGGCGGTGTCCACGATCCGGCAGCCCTTGGCCGCCAGAGCTTCGTGGACCCGCCGGGCCTCCCCGTGAGAGCGGAGGATCACCGCCGAACCCGGCGGGACCTCCTCCACCGAGTGGACCAGCGCGGCGCCCTGTTCCGTCAGCCCGGCTACCACATGGTCGTTGTGGATCACCGGCCCCAACAGCACAGCGCCGCCGTTTCGGGCGGCCTCCTCCGCCATCTCCACCGCCCGCTTGACGCCGTAACAGAACCCGGCGGATCTGGCAAGTACGATCCTCATGCCGCCTGCTCCCCCAGCGCCCGGATACGGGCCATGAGATCGGCGGTGATGGCGTCATACTCCTCCGTACTCCCCTTCCGGCTGGATACCTGGGGCATGTAGGGCTTTCCAATGACCACAGTGGTCCGCCGGAACCAGAGCTTCCGCTCCGGCACATACACCGGCAGAATGGGCACACCGCAGCGGACGGCCAGCATGGCGGCGCCGTTTTTGGCATCCCCCTGCTCGCCCCGGCTCTCGTGGACCCGGTGGCCCTGGGGATAGAGGAGGACCTTCTCCCCCTCCTTCAGGTATTTCATAGCCTGTTTGATGGCGCCCACGTCGGATTTCCCCCGTTCCACACCAAAGACGCCCACATGCCGCAAGATCCATCCGATGAATGGGATCTGCAGCAGCTCGGCCTTGGCCATGGGCCGCAGCTGGTGCTCCAAGCGAAAGGCAAAGGCCAGGAAAAGGGGATCGGACATGGCCGTGTGGTTTCCGCACACCAGCACGCCGCCCTCCGGGATATTCTCCCGGCCCACCGCCCGACAGGGATGGACCAGGTTGAAAAAGGGCCAGACGATCAAATAGATCACGGTATAAAAAATCCTCATGCTTCAAGCTCCCCTCTGATCGCATCCAGCAGAGCCTGAAGGCTCTCCGCCAAGTCCAGCTTGGTGGTATCCACCAGCACGGCGTCCTCCGCCCGGCGGAGGGGGGCCGTCTCCCGGGTGGTGTCCCGCCGGTCCCGCTCCACGATTTCAGCCAAAACGGTCTCCAGGTCCTGGGGGGTCCCGCGCTGGGCCAGCTCGTCACAGCGCCGCCGGGCTCTGGCCTCCGGAGAGGCCGTGAGGAAGATCTTGACGTCGGCCGCCGGTAGGACCACCGTGCCGATGTCCCGTCCGTCCATGATCACATCATGCTGCCGGGCCAGCTCCCGCTGGGTCTCCAGCAGGAATTCCCGCACCGCCGGAATAGCAGACACCCCGGAGGCCGCCCGGGAGACCTCCGGACGGCGAATGTCCTCCGTCACGTCCCGGCCGCACAGATACATGCGCTGGAGCCCATCGCCGCCGTCATAGGCCAGGCGGATGTCCGCCTGGGGCAGCAGCCCTGTCACAGCCGCTCCGTCGGACGGGTCCACCCCCCGCTCCAGGGCCAGCAGCCCCAGCGTGCGGTAAATGGCGCCGGTATCTACGTACAGAAAACCAAGGGCCTGGGCGGCCTGCCGGGCCAGGGTGCTCTTCCCCGCGCCGGAGGGTCCGTCGATGGCCACGCTCTTATGTCCCATTTCTCTGCCTCCTGTCTCTATCTTCCGCGCCCTCACAGGACACGCTCGGCGGCCGCCTGTCCCGCCGCCCGGCCGGTCGACCAGGCGATCTGGAGGTTAAATCCGCCGGTGTAGGCGTCCACGTCCAGCAGCTCGCCCGCAAGGAAAAGCCCCTGCACCAGCTTGGACTCCATGGTTTTGGGGTCTACCTCCGAGACCTTCACCCCGCCGCTGGTGACAATGGCGTCCTCCACCGGGCGGGGACCGGCCACCGGGAAGGAAAGGCCCTTAAGGACCTCCAGCAGGCGGCGGCGCTGCGCCTTGGTCACGGCGTTGGCCGGCAGATCGGGCGGGATGTCCGCCCGCTTGGCCAGCACCGGTACCAGAAGGCGGGGCGCGAGGGTCTCCAGCACATTGTGGAAGGCCCGGTTGGGCTGGCCGGTGAGCTCCCGCACCAGCCGGGCGTCCAGAGCCGGTTCGTCCAGGGCGGGCTTGAGGTCGATCACCACCGTGTACTGGTCCTTCTCATAATCCCGCATGTGGGCGCTGGCGCTGAGGATGAGAGGGCCGGAGAGGCCGAAATGGGTAAAGAGCATCTCGCCCTGCTCCCGGAAAATCACCTTTCCCTTTTTGTTCTTGACTTTGACGGACACGTTCCGGAGGGAGAGTCCCTGCATGCCGGGGCACTCCTCCCCCTCCACCACCAGAGGGATGAGGGAGGGCTTGGGGGGCAGGATGGCGTGTCCCAGGGCGGCAGCCATGGCGTAGCCGTCCCCGGTTGAACCGGTGAGGGGGTAGGAGGCCCCGCCGGTGGCCAGTACCACGGCGCCGCCGGCATAGCTCCCCCGCTCTCCCTTTACCCCTGTGACCGCGCCGTCCGAAATCAGGATCTCCCTGGCCCGGTCCTGGACCAGGTCCACCCCCGCCCGGCGCATGGCGAAAAAGAGGGCGTCCACCACATCGGCGGCCTTGTCGGACACCGGAAAAACCCGGCTGCCCCGCTCGGTTTTCAGGGGCACCCCCAGATCGGTAAAGTATGCCTTCACCTCGGCGGGTGGAAAACGGGTGACGGCGCTGGTGAGGAACCGGCCGTTCCGGGGCACGTTGGCGAGCACCTCCGCCGGGGCGCAGTCGTTGGTCAGGTTGCACCGGCCCTTGCCGGTGATGTAGAGCTTCCGCCCCACCTTTTGGTTGCGCTCCAGCAGGGTGACGGGCGCCCCCATCCGGGCAGCAGTCAGCGCCGCGAGCATGCCCGCGGCGCCGGCGCCTATGACAATGATCCGCTTCTCTTCCTTCCTCAAATCAGTTCTCTTCCTCTGCTTGTTCATATACGCCGTAGTCCGACCAGATTCGCTCCAACGTGGAGAAGGTCCGGGACACATCGGTCTTTTTCCGCCGGCCTACCGCCACAATGAGGGCATTGATGAGGCTCAGCGGCGCCACCAGGGAGTCCACGAAGGAGGCCATGTCGCTCTTGGCCGTGAGGGTGACGGAGGCCGTGCCGGTCAGGGGCGAGGCGGCGGAGTCGGTAATGGCCAGCACGCGGGCGCCCCTGTCCCGGGCAAAGCGCATGGCCTGCACCGTCTGGCTGGAGTACCTGGGGAAGCTGATGCCGATGACCACATCCTTCTCCCCCACCCGCAGCATCTGTTCAAAGGTCCCGCTCACCGAGGTGGTCTGCACCAGGACCACTTCATCAAAGATGAGCCGGAAATAGAAGCCCAGAAATTCCGCCAGGGCGGCGGCCGACCGGGCCCCGACAATGTAAATCCGCCGGGCGGACAAAATGGCGTCCACCGCCTGGTCAAAGTCCTCCCGGTCCGTCTCCTCCAGGGTGAGCCGGATCTTTTCCATATCCGCCTGGAGCACCGTGGAGAGGACGTCCTGGTCGCCGATCCGGTCGTTGGCCACCTCCATGCGCTGGATGGAGGTGAGCTTCCCCCGGATCATCTCCTGAAGGGCCTTCTGCATGCTGGGATAGCCGTCATAGCCCAGCTCGGCGGCAAACCGCACCACCGTGGACTCGCTGACGTTCACCGTCTTGCCCAGGCGGCTGGCCGTCATAAAGGCGGCCTTGTCATAGAAGTCCAGAATAAAGCGGGCGATGAGCCGCTGCCCTTTGGAAAAGGACGGCATTTGATTTTGGATGGCGGTCAAAATATCCCGTGGCATAGGGCGCTCCCCACATTTCCTCCCCCGGCGCGTCCCAGGGGAATTTGCTCGGACTTGGCTCGGTCCGGCCGGCTGCATGTGCCCAGGCCGGCGTTGCTTCCGTCAGCATCAGGCCCGATGGATACTATCATACCGGGAAATGGGGGGAAAATCAAGCACGTTTTGCAAGACGCGGCCTTTTTTCCTGCATACTCAAAGCGCCTTGAGCAGGGCGACCTCCTCATCGGTGAGGCGCCGCCACTTCCCCAGCTTGAGTCCGCCCAGCTGGACCTGGCCCTCCCGGACCCGGCGCAGGGCCTTCACCGTCAGGCCCGCCTGCTGGCACATCCGGCGGATCTGCCGGTTCTTCCCCTCGTGGATCTGAAAGGACAGGAGGTTGGGGCCCAACCGGTCCACCTGGGCCGGGGCCAGAGCCACCCCGTCCAGATCCATGGGGCCGTTGAGGGTGGGCAGGGCGGCGTCAATGTCCCCGGTGACCAGCACCAGATACTGCTTTTCCACCTCGTGGCTGGGGTGGATGAGCCGGTGGGTGAGCGCGCCGTCGTTGGTGAGGAGGAGCAGCCCCTCCGAGTCCAGGTCCAGCCGGCCCACCGGCCACACCCGCGCCCCGCAGTCGGCCACCAGCTCGGCCACCGTGGGCCGGCCCTCCTCGTCGGAGAGGGTGGTCACATAGCCCCTGGGCTTGTTGAGCATGAGATAGACCGGCTCGGCGGCCGGTCCGATCTCCACGCCGTCCAGGGCCACCCGGTCCCGGCTCAGGTCGGCCTTGTCCCCCAGCTTGGCGGGGCGGCCGTTGACGGTGACCCGTCCGGCCTCGATGTAGTCCTCCGCCGTCCGCCGGGAGCAGAGCCCGGCGGCGGAGAGCAGCTTTTGCAGGCGTTCCTCCATGAGGGGCACCTCTTTCTTCTATGTTGAAGTTAAAGATGTAGGGGCGGGTCATCCCGCCCAGGGAAGCAGGGACCACAGCCGCTCCAGCGGCCCGGCCTTGGGGGCCCGGTCGCCGTGGACGCCCGCGGCGCATACCAGAGCGGTCTCCCCGATGACTGCCCCGTCTAAGGTGAAGGTGAGCCGTCCCACCGGCAGGTCTGCCGCCGCCGGCGCCTCCAGCCCCTCCGGCAGGCGCACCTCGGCCTTCACCCGCTCCTCCGCCGTCAGGGGGTACCACACCTCCCCCTCCGTCCGCACGGGCACGGCGGGCACCAGGGACCCGGCGGTCCTTACCAGACCCACGCTCTGGTTCCCCTTGGCCAGCAGCTGCCGGGGGTAGGTCTCAAAGCCGTAGTCAAAGAGGGCGGCGTGGTCCCGCCAGTCGTCGGGGGCATTGAGGGTGACGCACAGCAGCAGCTGGCCTTCCCGCCGGGCCGCCGACACCAGGGTGCGTCCGGAGGCGCTGGTATAGCCCGTTTTCATACCCACGCAGTCTGGGTAGAGGGTCAGCAGCTTGTTGTGGTTGACGAAGGTCCGGCCGTCCACCGCGGCCGTCTTGCAGGACACCACCTTGGCCACCAGCTCGTTGTCCATGCAGGCCGCCGCCAGGAGGGTCATGTCGGCGGCGGTGGACCAGTGCTCGTCGTCGTCCAGCCCGTTGGGGTTGGCGAACCGGGTGTCCGCCATGCCCAGCGCCTTTGCCTTCTCGTTCATCCGGGCGACAAAGGTCTCCACGTCCCCGGCGCAGTACCGGGCCAGGGCCAGGGCGGCGTCGTTGCCCGAGTGGAGGAGAAGGCCGTAGAAGAGGGCCTCCACGGTGACGGTCTCCCCCGCCTTCAGATACATGGAGGAGCCCTCGGTGAGGGTATCCTCCCGCAGGACCTCCACCTGGGCGGAGAGGTCGGTCACCAGCTCCGCCGCCACCAGGGCCGTCATCAGCTTGGTGGTGCTGGCGATGCCACGGCGGGTGTGGGCGTCCTTTTCATAGAGGACCCGGCCGCTTTCGGCGTCCACCAGGATGGCGGAGGCCGCCGACACCGAGGGCGGGCCCTCGGCCCGGCAGGGACAGGTCAGCAAAAGAGCGGCGCACAGGGCCGCGCAGAGAGCTCGCATACCAGGGTCACCTCCTGAGAGATGCCCTTAGTATGGTCTCAAAACGCCTGGCTATCCTCTTTTTTATTTTTCTCCAGATAGCTGGTGACCTTGTCGAACATCTCGGGCACCAGCTCCACCGCCCGGTCCACGGCGCTGCCGGCGGGCGGCGCCACGGGCAGCAGCTTCACCGAATCCCCCTTGACGATGAGAAAGGCCACCGGGGCGATGTTGACGCCGGCGCCGCTGCCGCCGCCGAAGGAATTCTCGGCGTCGGGCTTCTGGCTTTTGGTGGCAAAGTCGCTGCCGCCGGAGGCGAAGCCGAAGGACAGCCGGGACACGGGGATGAGGGTCACGCCGTCATCGGTGTGGATGGGGGTGCCCACGATGGTGTTGACGTCCACCATCTCCCGGATCTTCTGCATGGTGGTGGACATGAGCTCACTGATGGGATGGTTCTTTTCCATATGCTACCGCCCTTTCTGTTGTGTGTTGGGTCGTATTCTCCGTCTCGTTCTGCCGCCGCCAGCGGAGCAGGACGCCCAGGGCCCTCCACCCAAAGCGCAGACCCAGGGACACGCCCTGTCCCACTGTGAGGGAGAGGGCCGCTTTGGCCCGCACCTCTGAGCGGGCCTTCTGGAAATCCACCGCCGTGCGGATATCCCGCCGGCGGATATGAAGATTCTGCTCCAAAAGGGGCAGGACCATACCGATGAGGGCGTTGGCGCTGCCGTAGGCCACCGCCACGGAGGCCGGATCGTCCCCGGCCAGGAGGATGTGGGCCTCCAGCAGGTCCACCGAGAGCTTCCGCCGGAGGCTGCCCGCCGCCTCCAGCGCCGCCGGCAGCAGCTCCCAGAGCAGGGAGAGCCGCTCTCTGACGCCCTGCTCCGGCTCCGGCTGCGCTTTCCGCGGCTTGGGCTTGGCGGGCTTTTCCGCTTTTTCCGTTCTCTTTTTCAGCGGATAGACCCGCAGGCGGGCCGGGCCCACCCGCAGGAGGACGGTGAGCTGTCCGCCGCCGTACTCCGCCCTCACCCCGACCCGGATGAGGGACACCAGGAACAGGACGAACAGGATACCCGCCAGGACCACCCAGATCACAGGGCCTCAGCCTCCCTCCGTCGTGCTCCGCTCCGCCCGGGCCAGGGTCTCCGCCGCAGAGCGCAGCTCCTCCTCGGTGGGCTCCTCCCCCTCTTCCCGCAGGTCCCGCAGCTTTTCCAGGGCGGCCTGCATGTCCAGGGAGAGCTGCCCCTCCTCCGGCGCGGCGGCGGGGAGCTGGGGAAGCTCCTCCAGACTGCTCAGGCCGAAGGACCGCAGGAAATTGGGCGTGGTCCGGTAGAGGATGGGCCGGCCAGGCACCGCCAGACGGCCGCACTCCTCGATGAGCTCCCGGTCCAGCAGCAGGCCCACGGTATAGGCGCTGTCCACCCCCCGGACCTGGTCCACATAGGCCCGGGTGGTGGGCTGATAGTAGGCGATGATGGCCAGCACCTCCAGGGCGGGCGGGGAGAGTCTGGGCGGCTTCCGGCTCTCAAAGGCTTTGCGGATGAGGCCGGCGTGCTCCGGCGCGGAGCAGAGCTGATAGCTGTTCTCCAGCCGCAGCAGGCGAAGGCCCCGGCGGCTGTAGCTGTAATCGTCCATAAGCTTCTGGGCCACCGCGTCCGCCGTGGCCCGGTCGATCTCCAGGGCCAGACACAGCCGCTCCACCCCCACCGGCTCACCGGCGGAGAAAAGGATGGCCTCCATGGCCGCTTCGATCTCCTTGAGGTCTGTCACTGAGCCCTCTCCCTTCCGTATGTCAATAGGCGTCGGTGGAGAACTCCATCTGGGTCTCCCCCTCCCCCGTGCAGGTGACGGTACACTCGCCGCCGGTGCCCGCCAGGCGGATGCGCCGTGCCTTGCACAGCTCCAGCACGGCGATGAAGGTGGCCACCACCTCGGAACGGCTCCGGTTGCCCTGGAAAAGGGCCTGGAACCGGGTGACGCCGAAGCGGACCAGCCGCTGGATGAGCTCGGCGGCCTTGTCCGACACCGGATAGGGCTCCCGGCCCACGATGCCGTCGAACATGCTCACCGGAGGAGGGGCAAGCGTCCCCATCCGCTCCCGCACCGCCAGCATGGCCCGGCGCAGATCGTCCCGGTCATGGACATAGCGGTAGGCACGGTCGGCGGGCAGGGCCTCCGGCCCCCTGGTGATATAGTCCCGGCCCAGCTCGTACCGCCCCGCCAGCTCCGGCGCCACCGCCTTGATCCTCAGATAGTCCTCCTGGCGCTGATGGGCCTCCAGGGAGGCGATGAGCTGCTCCATCTCGGAGAGGGCCTCCTCGTCGTGGATGGAGAGGAGCATCCTGGATTTGATAAAGACCAGCTGGGCCGCCATGGTGACAAACTCACTGGCCACCTCCAAGTCCAGCTCCTTCCGCCGGTCCATCCAGGCCAGGTACTGGTCCAGGATCACGGAGATCTGGATGTCCTTGATCTCCATTTTGTTCTTGCTCAGCAGGGCCAGGATCAGGTCCAGAGGGCCGGTGAAGTCCTCCAGGTCCTCCGCCTTGGCCTTCACCACTTTTTCCAGATGATAGATGGGTCCGTCCAACGGCGTCCTCTTCCTTTCGTCTTATGTGAGCAGATAGTAGGGCCAGGCGGCGCCCCGGACCAGCAGGTCCAGCACCCAGCTCCGGGCGGCGCTCAGAGGCGCGCTGAACACCCCCAGCCACAGCAGGAGCATCAGCAGGAGCATCCCCCACCGCTCATAGCGCATGAGCTGGTAGTAGGCCCGGTCGGGCAGGAAGGCCCCCAGCACCTTGGAGCCGTCCAGGGGCGGAAAGGGGATCAGATTGAAGATGCCCAGGCCCACGTTGAGAATGGCCAGGGTCTCGCAAAAGCCCACCGCCCCCAGCAGGACGGCGGAGCCGGGATGGGCGACGGCCAGCAGCACCGCCCGGACCAGCAGGGCCAGATAGGCCATGACCAGATTGGAGACCGGCCCCGCCAGGGCGGTGATGGCCATGCCCGACTTTGGGTGCTTGAAGTAGCGCATGTCCACCGGCACGGGCTTTGCCCAGCCGAAGCCGGCCACCAGCATCATGAGGGCGCCGAAGAGGTCGATGTGACGCAGGGGATTGAGGGAGAGCCGGTGGAGCCGTTTGGCTGTGGGGTCTCCCAGGGCCCAGGCCGCCAGACCGTGGCAGGTCTCGTGGACGGTGAGACACAGCAGGACGGCCGCCACCGACAACAACAGGTCGATGAGCCCTCCCCAATCCATATGTTGCGCAAAATCGGAAAAACTACCCAAAAGACGGGCCTCCTTCTCTGTCATTCGGCGGCAGGAGCTTGCCCCGCAGGGCGGTCAGCTCCTCCGCCGTCAGGCCGATGGCCCGGAGGTAGCCGGAAATGGAGCCGTACGCTTCCTCCAGCAGGTCCAGGCACTCGTCCAGGTACTCCGCCTTGGAGGCCCCGGCAAAGGCGGGCAGAGTGGGGACCTTGGCCTTGATCTGCCGGATGATGCCGGCCAGATAGGTCTCCGACACCTGGTAATCCGCCAGAAGGCTCACCCGCTCTACACCGGTCAGCCCCAGCAGCAGAGCGGCCAGGAGCCCGGTGCGGTCCTTCCCCGCCGTGCAGTGGAAGAGGACGCCGCCCGGGGCGGCGGCCACCGTCCGCAGGGCCTGGGCCACCAGGTCAGAGCCGTCCAGCATCCGGAAATAGCCCCGGCCCACGTCGGCCTCCAGATTGGGCATGCCGTCCCCCTCCGCCAGGAGGGGACAGTGGAAATAGCGAACATCGGGCTGGGTGGAGAGCTGATCGGGCTTGCGCCTGATCTCCGCTCCGCTGCGCAGGTCCACCACCGTGGTGATGTCCCGGTCCAGCAGCCACCGGAGGTCAGCCTGGCTCAGCCCCTCCGGGTTGTCTCCCCGGAGCAGCCGCTCCCAAGCCGTCTCCCCACCGCCGGGAACGGGATAGCCGCCCAGGTCCCGCAGATTGTACATT
>DXDV01000268.1 GCA_019115345.1 Candidatus Intestinimonas stercorigallinarum
GACCGTGACAATATTATTTTCCCATTCCGCCAGGGGGCATATTTTGTGTTATGGGACCGCGAGATTGCGGTATGGAGGACAACTGATATATCAATTCATATTTCCTTGCATTGATGCAAAAAGGGCTGCGGAGAGGTGCTGAAAACAGCACTTCTTCGCAGCCCTTTTGCGGGGTTGTTTCTGACGTCAGGCCGTACTTGAAAAATGTCAATCATGAGTTTTGGAGCAGCCCTCATCCACAAGGCAAAAACAACGATACGCAGATCAATTTGCCGCCTTTCGCCCGCGGGCGATGAGGGCCGCTCCCAGAGCGCCGGCGTAGCGGCCCATGGGGTGGGTTCCCACCGGGCTGCCCAGCTTCTCCGACAGCCGCCGGACCAGATAGGCGCTGTCGCACAGTCCCCCTGTAAGGAACAGCTGTCCCTTCACGCCGTGGCGCTGGCATAGGCCGGACACCTTGTTCACCACCGAGTCCACCACTCCGGCGGCGATGTCCTCCCGCCGCTCCCCGGCGCCGATGTGGCTGATGACCTCGCTCTCGGCAAAGACGGTGCACATGGAGCTGATGGCCAGGGGGCGGCCCTGGGCGGCCAGGGTGAAGAGCTCCTCCATCCCCACGCCCAGCCGGTTGGCCATGATCTCCAGAAATTTCCCGGTGCCGGCGGAGCACTTGTCGTTCATCAGGAAGCTGGCGGGGGCGCCGTGCTCCACAGTGATGACCTTGGTATCCTGGCCCCCTATGTCGACGATGGTGCCGTCCTGCCCCATGAGGGCATAGCCCCCCCTGCCGTGGCAGGTGATCTCAGTGACGGTCTTGTCGGCGTAATCCACGCTGACCCGGCCGTAGCCGGTGGCCACGGTGACCATGTCCCTGTCCACCGGCCGGCCCGCCTGGGCCAGCCGGTCCGCGATGCCGGCGGCGGTCTCCTTGCTGGACCAGCCGGTGGGAAGGACAAAGCGGTCAACAAGTTCTGTGTCGCTGAGGACCACCACCTTGGAGGCGGTGGAGCCGATGTCGATGCCAGTGTAGTAGATCATTTGTCGATGGTCTCCAAAAACGCGGCCAGGCGGGTACCGATCTGTCCCTTGTCCGCCTGGGAGTAGTCGGTCTCGATGTTCAGGTAGGGGATGCCCTTCTCCTCCGTCACCACCCGGTGGATGAAGTGGGCCTCCACGTCGTATGTATGGCAGGACTGAAGGACGATCTCGATGACGCCGTCCACGGCATATTCGTCGATCATCTTCGCCACGTAGTTCCGGCGGCTCTCATTGGGGCTCATGACGGAGCAGTTGATGTTCAGATACTTCCGGGCCAGGGCCATGTAGACGTCGCTCTCGCTCTCGTCCACCAGCTCGACCTTCTCCCGGATGCCGTTGCAGGTGTCGAAGGCCACCACGTCGGCCCCCAACTCTTCCACCGCCCGGATGATCTTCTCCCGGACGCCGGCGTTGGGACAGCCGGTGACCAGCAGCCGGGGACGGTCCGTGGATGTCCCCTTCAGCTCCGCCTCCCAGCGGGCCAGGACCTCCGCGGTCCGGGATTCCACCTCGTCGCAGCGCTGGTCCAGGTCGAAGGAGAAGCTCCCGGCGTCCACCCGTGTGCCCATCTCATAGCCGCTCATAGGTGCCGGGTCCAGCTTCCCCAGCTCCAGGTAGCGGCGCATGACCTGGCGCTCCCGGTTCTTCCGGCGGATGGCCTGGCGAATGGCCTCCTCCGTGATCTGAATGCCGAAAAAGTCCTCCAGCTTCTCCTTGAAGGCCACGATCTCTCCCCGCCAGAACGCCAGGGACCGCTCGTCCCGGCTGTGGGGCAGCTGCATGACGTAGGTCTCCTTGATCTCGTCCAGCAGCTCAAACATCTTCTTCTTTCCGTCGCAGGTGGTTTCCCCCACCACCAGATCGGAAAAGTAGAAATAGGGGCAGGTGTCCGTCAGGGCAAAGCCGTAGCTGGCCTTGATGAGGGGGCAGAGGTTCCGGGGCAGGTGGGCCTCGGCGGCGGGGATGGGTTCGTCGGTGAAGGCGCACAGCCCCACCGGCAGGGCCCCCGCGGCGTACACCAGCTCCGTGGGCACGAAGGAGCAGAACATGCCCACCACCCGGGCGCCATTCTCCTTCAGCTCCTTCATCTTCAGAAAGCCCGCGCGGCGGGCGTCGCCGTAGGACGCAAAGTCGGCGGGCAGCTTGATCTCCTGTTTTTCCATAGTTGTTTCCCTTTCTTCTCACGCTGAGATACAGGGGCGGTCTGATCCGGCGCCCCCGCGAATGACCATTCCATACGCTATCACAAAGCTGCGCCGAATTCCAATAGGATCTATCACTATTTGATGGAAAAGCTATTTATTTTTTCTATGCGGCACGCTTTGTGCGGCGACGCATCAGCCTTGTATCAGAACGTGCGGAAAGCAGGTCCCCTGAAATTGGACGTATGTCCGTCCCAGGCGGCCTTCCGCGGCAAACTTTACAATTGTGTAAGGTTCGCCGTTTCGGCTGTTTCTATAGTAAAATTATTGTAACAGGCCGATTGGCTCCTGTTTGCTGGCGTTCTCAAAGGCTGTGCCGATTGACGGGCGCGGAGAAGCAAAGAATTGGCGGCGCGCCCGGCGCTCGAAAAGTGATCATCCGGGGAGCCGAGGAGAAGGAAACGGAGGAAGTATGCGCGGAAGAAAGCGAATGGTATT
>DXDV01000269.1 GCA_019115345.1 Candidatus Intestinimonas stercorigallinarum
CTGGAAAATGAAGAAATGGGAAAAGCCTTGCTCTTATTTCGCATGGATGCAAATTGCAGGCCAAAGTTCATCATTTTGTACAAAAATATTTTTTAAAATACCGGGAGAAATGATTAATTTTTACAAGACAAAGTGGTAGCCTTAAGATATAAAGTCCGGTATTGCCGTAAAGCCGGACCTGAGCAAGCTTGTGAAAGGAGCAGGGTAAAAATGGAACTGAAGAAGCTGATCTACACCGTGGAAGACGGCATTGCGGTTATCACCATGGACTACATGAAGAACCTCAACGCCATCGATGAGCAGATGGCGGACGAGCTCCAGTATGTGGTGGATGCGGCGGAGCGGGACCCCGCGGTGCGGGTCGTCGTACTCAAGGGCAGCAGGAAGGCCTTTTCCGCAGGCGGAGACATCGGCTACTTCTATCAGCTGATCCAGGCCGGCGGCGAGGTCAACATGGACGGGCTCATCAGCAAGGTGGGCGGCGTGGCCGACGGCATCAAGCGCATGAGCAAGCTGGTCATCACCTCGGTGTGCGGCGCTGCGGCGGGCGCCGGAGCCAGCCTGGCCCTGGCCGGCGATTTCATGATCTGCGCCGACAACGCCAAATTCATCCTGGCCTTTGTAAACCTGGGCCTGGTGCCCGACACCGGCGTCACCTATCTGCTCTCCAAGAGCATCGGGACCGCCCGCACCATGGAGCTGGCGGCCACCGGACGGCCCGTGGACGCCCAGGAGGCCAAGGCGTTGGGGCTGGCCTACAAGGTGACCACCGTGGATGAGCTGGACCAGGTGACCATGGCCTTTGCGAAAAAGCTGGCCGCGGGGCCCCTTGTCTCGTACAAAAACATCAAAAAGCAGCTCTACGACGCCAGTTACAGCGACTACAAGCAGTGGCTGGCCGAAACGGAGGTGCCCACCCAGCGGGAGGGCGCCGCCTCCATGGACTTCCAGGAGGGCTGCAAGGCATTTATGGAAAAGCGCAAGGCCCAGTTCCAGGGGAAATGATACACAGGCAGACCGCGCCGAACACCCATAAGGAAAGGTGGCAAGAGATTTGAAATCAAAGATCGTGACCCGTGAGGAGGCCGTGGCCGGCATCCGGGACGGCCAGGTCATCATGTTTGGAGACTGGCACGGCGAGTTCTCCGCCGAGGAGCTTATCACCGAGGTGCTGAAGAAGGGCGTCAAGGACATCGACGCCATCGCCGTGTCCGGCGGCATGCCGGATCAGGGCCTGGGGCGGCTCATTCACGAGCACCGGGTCAGAAGCCTTATCACCACCCACATCGGCCTCAATCCGGAGGCCCGGGATCAGATGTTCGCCGGGGAGCTGGACATCGAATTCGTGCCCCAGGGCACCTTTGCCGAGCGTATCCGCTGCGGCGGCGCCGGTCTGGGCGGCTGTCTCACCCCCACCGGCCTGGGCACCGATGTGGAAAAGGGCAAGCAGAAGCTGACCATCAACGGCAAGGAATATCTGCTGGAGCTGCCCCTCCACGCCGACGTGGCCCTCATCAAGGCCACCAAGGCGGACCGGGCGGGCAACCTGAATTTCCGGCTCATCAGCCGGGCCACCAACAGCTACATGGCCCTGGCGGCCGATCTGGTCATCGCCGAGGTGGAGGAGCTGGTGGAGGTGGGCGAGCTGGGCCCCGATGAGATCGACGTGCCCGCGCCCATTGTGGACATGGTGTATGTGCGGACGGGAGAAAAGAAGCCCTTCTGCCCCATGTGGCAGCGGGCGAAGGCCAAGGCGGAGGCCAAGGCGCGGGAAGCGGCGGAAGGAGGCGGCAAGTAATGGGAGCTCTCACCGGACGGGCGCTGATCGCGTCTCGCTGCGCGAAGTTTTTCAAAGACGGTGATTTTGTCAATCTGGGCATCGGGCTGCCCCTGATGTGCGTCAACTACCTGCCGGAGGGAGTCGACCTCTGGCTGGAGGCCGAGATCGGCATCGTGGGCTGCGGAAACTCTCCCTCCTGGGATGAGGCCGACCCCGACCTCATCGACGCCGGCGGCCAGCCGGCCTCGATCATCCCGGGCGGCAGCGTCTGTGACCACGCCACCTCCTTTGCCTATATCCGGGGCGGCCACATCGACGCGGCCGTGCTGGGCACCCTCCAGGTGGACCAGCACGGCAACATCGCCAACTGGACCATCCCCGGCAAGCTGGTGCCCGGCATGGGCGGCGCCATGGACCTGTGCTCCGGCGTGAAAAAGATCGTGGTGGCCACGGAGCACTGCGAAAAGAACGGCCAGTCCAAGATCCTCAAGCAGTGTACCCTGCCGCTGACCGGCGCCCGGTGCGTCACCGACATCGTCACGGATCGGTGCTATTTTGAGGTCACCCAGGAGGGGCTGGTCCTGCGGGAGCTGGCCCCCGGCTACACTGTGGAGGATATCAGGGCCTGTACCGAGGCCGACTTCCTGGTGCCCGACGAGATCGGCGTCATGGAGTGACGGTATTTCCCGCGGTCAGTACATAGACAAATAGATAAGCAGAACGGAGCGCCGAAAGGCGCTCCGTTCTGCTTCAGGCTGTCGAAAAAGTGGCACCACGTAAAACAAGCCACGGGGGAAAAGTGTGAAAGGGGGGCGGTGAGCCCCCACTTTCGCGTGTAGTCAGGAACTTTTTCGATGAAATCGAAAAAGTCAGCAGCTT
>DXDV01000270.1 GCA_019115345.1 Candidatus Intestinimonas stercorigallinarum
CACCCGATTTCTCCCCGTCTCCAAAGCGGACATGAAGGACCTGGGCTGGGAGGACTACGACTTCCTCATCATCACCGGCGACGCCTATGTGGACCACCCCTCCTTCGGCCCGGCCATCATCTCCCGGGTGCTGGAGGCGGAGGGCTACCGGGTGGCGGTGCTGGCCCAGCCCGACTGGAGGGACCCGGCGGCCTTCACCGCCCTGGGCCGCCCCAGGCTGGGGGTGATGCTCTCGGCGGGCAACATCGACTCCATGGTGGCCCACTACACCGTGGCCAAGCGCCGCCGGACCGAGGACGCCTATTCCCCGGGAAAGCGGGCGGGGCTCCGCCCCGACCGGGCGGCCATCGTCTACGCCAACCGGGTCCGGGAGGTCTTTGGGGATATCCCCCTGGTCATCGGCGGGCTGGAGGCCTCCCTCCGCCGCTTCGCCCACTACGACTACTGGGAGGACAAGGTCCGGCGGGCCATCATTTTTGACGCCCAGGCCGACCTGCTGGTCTACGGCATGGGGGAGCGGGCCACCCGGGAGATCGCCGCCCGCCTGGCCTCCGGCACCCCCATTTCGGAGATCACCGACGTAAAGGGCACCTGCTTCGTGGGCAGGGACCCGGGGGCGTGCGCCTACCCCATGGTGGAGGTCCCCTCCTTCGAGACCGTCCGGGAGGACAAGCGGGCCTATGCCCAGGCCAACATGGTGGAGTACCAGGAGCACGACCCCATCGTGGGCCGGGCCATCCTCCAGCGCCACGGGGACCGGCTCCTCATCTGCAATCCCCCCGCCATGCCCCTGGACACGGAGGAGCTGGACGCCGTCTTTGAGCTGCCCTACGTCCGGGAGCCCCACCCCATGTACGACAGCATGGGGGGCGTCCCCGCCATCGAGGAGGTCCGCTTCTCCGTCATCCACAACCGGGGCTGCTTCGGGGCCTGCAACTTCTGCTCCCTGGCCTTCCACCAGGGGCGCATCGTCACCTCCCGCAGCCACGAGAGCGTCATCCGGGAGGTGACCGCCCTCACCAAGCACCCCGGCTTCAAGGGCTATATCCATGACGTGGGGGGACCCACCGCCAACTTCCGCCGCCCCGCCTGCAAAAAACAGAGGAAGGCGGGCCTGTGCAAAAACCGGGCCTGCCTCTCTCCCACCGCCTGCCCCAACCTGGACGCCGACCACACCGACTATCTCATGCTCCTGCGGAAGCTCCGGGCCATCCCCGGGGTGAAAAAGGTGTTCATCCGCTCCGGCATCCGGTTCGACTATATGATGAAGGACCCCAGCGGCGAGTTCTTTGCCGAGCTGGTGAAGCACCACATCTCCGGCCAGCTCAAGGTGGCCCCGGAGCACTGCGTCAACGGGGTGCTGGACGAGATGGGCAAGCCCCACATCGAGGTCTATGAGAAGTTCCGGCAGAAGTACGAGCGGCTCAACCAGAAGTATGGAAAAGAGCAGTACCTGGTGCCCTATCTCATGTCCTCCCACCCGGGCTGCACCCTCCGGGACGCGGTGAAGCTGGCCGAGTGGCTCAACAGGTCCGGCCGCCAGCCGGAGCAGGTCCAGGACTTCTATCCCACGCCGGGGACCCTCTCCACCTGCATGTACCACACCGGCCTGGACCCCCGGACCATGCAGCCGGTGTTCGTCCCCACCGACGCTCACCACAAGGCCATGCAGCGGGCCCTGATGCAGTGGAAGCGGCCGGAGAAGCGGCCCCTGGTGAAGGAGGCCCTGAAGGAGGCCGGCCGGGAGGACCTCATCGGCTACGGCAAGGAGTGCCTCCTCCGGCCCGACCGGCCCGCCTGGACCGGCAAGCCCGGTGCCCCGGCCAAGGGCAAGGCCCAGGGCCGGAGCGGCAGGCCCCCCAAGCGGGAGGAGGAGAAGCTCAAGCAGAAGGGCAGGCGGGTGGAGCACAACGACCCCCAGCCCAAGCGGAAGGCGGGCTGGGCCAAGCCCAAGCCCAAGAAGAACGCCAAGCCCGGCAAGGGCAGAAAATAAAATCGCCCCATTCCCGTCATCCTGAGACCGTGGGCCGAAGGATCCGTATCTCCCGTCCCTTTGCGCTGCGCGATAGGGGACAGGGTGGGGGAGGCGGATCCTTCGCTTCGCTCAGGATGACGCGGTATGGACGGCAAAGCACACATGAGCCGAGCGAAATTCCTTTTCCCGGTGGAAAACTTTTCCGCGCCCTCCGCCGTCTAACGGGCATCCGAAACTGAGAGGTGACCTATGGAACTGCGGTACAATCTGACCAAACAGGACTTCAAACGGGGGCTGCTCCTCCACGAGAAGCGGCCCAAGGGGGCGTGGCCGATCTTCCGAAAGCTGGAGTGGCTCTTCTTCGCGGCCATGGCGCTGGTGAGCGGCGTCCTTCTGGCCATGCTGCTCTTCCTCCTGGCGGTGGGGGAGTGGGAAGAGGATTTCGGCTCTGTCCTCACGTTGGGCATCGTCACCCTGGCGGCCTGCCTGGTCTTTTTGTGGCTGCTCTCCGCACGGCGGAGGGCCTTTCACGGTGTCCGGATGCTGGCGGGGGAGGGGGGCTTCTTCGGCCCCCGGACCCTCACCCTCACCGGTGAGGGCGTGGCCGTCACCTACGGCGTCAACCGCCGGGTGGAGCCCTACGACGCCATCCGCGAGGTGTGGAGCAGGCGGGGCTATGTGCTCCTCTACCTGAAAAGCGGACTCTGGGAGGTGACGCCCCCCTGCGCCTTTGCCGGGGCGGAGGAGAAGGAGGCCTTCCTCACCGCCTTGGCCGAGGCCCGGCAGGGGCGGCCACCCCAGAACGTCCAGGAGGCGGCGGCTGCCCCAGTGGCACCGGAGGAGGCCGCCTTCACCCTCCATTACGCCTGGACGCCGGAGGGGCTGGACGCCGCCCTTCTTAAGGCCAATCTGGCCTATTGCCGCACCCGGCTTTTCTGGCGGCCTTTGGTGGTGCTGATCGCCGTTCTCTCCATCCCCGCGCTGGTGTCGGGCGTCCTGGTCCTCATCGGCACCCTCACCGCCGTGCCGCTGCCGTCCGCCGGCGAGGTGGCCGGCGCTGTGGGCGGACTGCTCATCGGCCTGGGGCTGTGCTCCATCTGGCTGAACTTTATCCCCGGCTTCATGGCCTGGGCCATCCGGCGGCAGAAGAAAAAAGACGGGGAGCTCCGAAGGCTGCTGGAGGGCCCCATCACCGATATCATCGGCCCCGGCGGGGTGGACAGCCTCCGGCCCGGGGAGCGGGAGCGGACCCTGTGGAGCCAGGTGGGCGGCGTCAAGTCGGCGGACTGGGGACTGATCCTCTTCCGGCGGGACCGGAAAATGCTCCTCTTCCCGCCGGAGTCCTTCGCCAGCCGGGCCGAGCAGGAGGCGGCGGCGGACTACGCCCGGGCGCGGCTGGGCTGAGGGGACGCCTTGATACATAGACAAAACAGCGTGGAACACGGCCGCTGCCGTGCTCCACGCTGCTTTCAGCTTGTCGAAAAAGTCCAAAATGCGTCAGATCATGCGCAAGAGCCTCGCAGAGTTCCGTCGTCCGCAGACGACGGAATAAAATACAGTCCGTTTTTTCCGGCGACATGTGCGTCGGAAAAAACACTTCTCAGCCTGCAAGCGTGCGAGCGCAGCGAGTGCGACGCAGCAGGCTGCGACTTTTCGAGCACGTGCTTGCACGTGCGAGAGAGCCTGTCGACTTTGTCGACAGGCTCAAAGCAGCGTGGAACACGGTCGTTGCCGTGCTCCACGCTGCTTTGCTGTCACCGCTGTCCGGTCAGGGCGTCTCCCGCCTTTTCCACGGCTTTCCCGGCGTCGTCCACGGTGTCCTTGACCGCGTCGCCCGCGTCGTCCACCGCGTCCCCGATGTCCTCGCCGGGGCTGCCGGTGTGGTACGTGCCGTCCTCCACCTGTCCGTCCTCGCCGGCGTGGTAGTTGTCCGAGGGCGAGATGGTCTGGCTGGGCGTGGGCGTGTGGGTGGTCTCAGGCGTGCTGGAATCGGAGCAGCCCACCCCGGCCAGGAGCACCGCCAAGGCGCAAAGCAGGGCGAAATAAGGTCGTTTCATGTCCTTTCCTCCCCGTCGTCAAAGTTTGGTTCCCAATCGCCCTTAGTGTGCGCCGGAGGCCGAAGGCTAGTCCCAGAAAAATTTTTGAAAAAGTAAAAATAATGCTTGCATTTCGCTACGGCATCTGCTATACTCTAAACAGTAACAATAATAATTATTGATAGCGGGGAAGTGAGTCATGACAGGAAAGCGTTATTCCAAACAACGGGAGTTGATCTACCAGTGCCTGCTGGCCTCCCGGGAGCACCCCACGGCGGAGATGCTCTATCAACAGCTCAAGCCGGAGAATCCCAGCCTGAGCCTGGGGACGGTATACCGGAACCTCAATCTGCTGGCGGAGCAGGGGATCATCATCAGGATGCCCTTCCCCATCGAGCGGTACGACGCCTACACCGAGCCCCATCCCCATTTCCGCTGCCGCGTCTGCGGCTCGGTCTACGATTTGGAGGGCGTGGATTACGACCGGGACCTGGATGAGAAGGCCGTTGTCCTCAGCGGCCACCAGGTGGAGCGCCATGATCTGGTCTTTACCGGCGTATGCACCCACTGCGCCCAGCGCCATTGACGCGGGAAAGCCTTACCCCTCGGTCCGTGGACGCGGACCCGAATATACAAGAAATTTGAACAAATGGAGGAATGATTTATGGAACTCAAGCTCTACCGCTGCGCCCACTGCGGCAATATCGTCTTCAAGGCTGTGGATTCCGGCGTGCCCCTGATGTGCTGCGGCCAGAAGATGGAGGAACTGGTGCCCAATACCACCGACGGCGCGCTGGAGAAGCACGTCCCCCAGATCACCCGGGACGGCAGCCACGTCACCGTGCAGGTGGGCTCCGTGGTCCATCCCATGCTGGACGCCCACTATATCCAGCTCATCGCCGCCGTCAGCGGCGACAAGGTCACCTTCCGGATGCCCAAGCCCGGCGAGGAGCCCGTGCTGAAGGTTGGCGGCGCCGAGCCCGTCACCGCCTACGAGTACTGCAACCTCCACGGCTTCTGGAAGGGCCAGGAGTAAGACCTGTATTCACAACCGACGGATGCTGATTTAGAAAGGAGTCTTTTATTATGGAACTGAAGGGCAGCAAGACGGAAGCCAATCTCTGGAAAGCCTTTGCCGGGGAGTCCATGGCCCGCAACAAGTACACCTATTTTGCCAGCAAGGCCCGCAAGGAGGGCTACGAGCAGATCGCCGCCATCTTCGAGGAGACCGCCGGCAACGAGAAGGAGCACGCCAAGCTGTGGTTCAAGGCGCTCAGCGGCATCGGCGACACCGCCGCCAACCTGATCGCCGCCGCCGAGGGCGAGCACGAAGAGTGGACCGAGATGTACAAGGAGATGTCCGAGACCGCCCGTGAGGAGGGCTTCCACGCTCTGGCCGACGCCTTTGCCGCCGTGGGCAAGATCGAGAAGAGCCACGAGGAGCGCTATGTGAAGCTGGCCGAGAACCTCTCCAACAGCGAGGTCTTCAAGCGCGCCGAGATCAAGGTCTGGTACTGCCGCAACTGCGGCCACCTGGAGTACGGCACGGAGGCCCCCGAGGTCTGCCCCGTCTGCGGTCATCCCCAGGCCTACTTTGAGATCAAGGCCGATAACTACTAAGCCATACCGAACAACGCGCGGCGTCCGCTCCTTCGAGCGGACGCCGCGTTTTTTAAAAATATCCCCGTGAGGAGGGGGGCTCCGGCGCGGGGGACGGCTCTACGGCTCCTTCGGTTGCGCGCCGCGCCGGGTCATGCTATACTTGAGATGAGAACACGCCAAGACTCACGACTCTGTCTGAAGGAGGTCCGACCATGTCCACCCTGCTCATCAAGAATGCCCGGTACGTCGTCTCCTGCGACGACAGCGACACCCTCTACGAGCGCGTCCATCTCTTCATCCAGGACGGCGTCATCCGCTCCATCGGCCCCGACTACCGCCAGGCCGACGCCGTCATCGACGCCTCCTCCATGGTGGTCTACCCCGGCCTCATCAACACCCACCACCACCTCTACCAGCTCTTCTCCCGGAACCTGCCGGAGGTCCAGCGGATGGAGCTCTTCCCCTGGCTGGTCACCCTCTACGAGGTGTGGAAGGGCCTGGACGAGGAGGTGGTGGCCTGGTCCTCCCTGGCCGGCATGGGGGAGCTCCTCAAGACCGGCTGCACCACCTGCTTCGACCACCACTACGTCTTTCCCCAGGGCGCCGGCGACCTCATCGCCGCCCAGTTCCGGGCCGCCAGCCAGCTGGGCATCCGCTTCGTGGCCTCCCGGGGCTCCATGGACCTGTCCAAAAAGGACGGCGGACTTCCTCCCGATTCGGTGGTCCAGAGCATCAACGCCATTCTGGACGACTGCGAGCGGCTCTTCCGGGTGTGGCACGATCCCGCCCCCTGCTCCATGCGGCAGGTGGTGCTGGCTCCCTGCTCCCCCTTCTCCGTGTCCGGGGACCTGATGCGGGAGACGGCCAAGCTGGCCCGGAGCCTGGGGGCCCGGCTCCACACCCACCTGGCCGAGACCAGGGACGAGGAGCAGTTTACCATGGAGAAGTTCGGCATGCGCCCCCTGAAGTACATGGAGTCTCTGGGCTGGGTGGGGCCCGACGTGTGGTACGCCCACGGCATCCACTTCAACGACGGCGAGCTGCGCCTCCTGGCCGAGACCGGCACCGGCGTGGCCCACTGTCCCATCTCCAACATGAAGCTCTCCTCCGGGGTGTGCCGGGTGCCCGAGATGCTGAAGCTGGGGGTGCCGGTGGGCCTGGCGGTGGACGGCTCCGCCTCCAACGACGGCTCCAATCTGCTGGAGGAGCTGCGGGTGTGCTACCTCCTCCACCGGCTCCAGGCCAGCGCCGCCGCCCCCACAGGCTACGACGTGCTGAAAATGGCCACCCGGGGCTCCGCCCGGCTGCTGGGCCGGGAGGACATCGGCTGTCTGGCCCCCGGCAAGGCCGCCGACTGCTTCCTCATCGACCTGGACCGCCTGAGCCTGGTGGGAGCGCAGTTCGACCCCATGTCCGTCCTGGGCACCGTGGGCTTCAAGGGGAACGTGGACTTCACCATCGTAAACGGCGTCTCCGTGGTGCAAAACGGCGTCCTCACCACCGTGGACGAGGAGGAGACCGTGGCCAAGGCCAACCAGACCGTCCGGCGCTATCTGGGCCGCTGAGTCCATGGTCCCACAAGGCGGGGCCCGTCTGCCATGTAAAATTTATGTAAATTTGTCCTTGCTTTTCCCTTTGCAGGTGGTACAATAATGTCTGCTGAAGCAACCGCCGCGCGATTCCATAAAACGGCTCAAAGGAGCCGCTTTTATGAAATTCAGCCATTGCTGCGATGCGTATTTCCACTGGCGCGTTTTGACGCACCAGTGAAAGGTGCAAGGTTTTTGGACGAGATCGTCCAAAAACCTTGCACCTGAACAAAGCGATTTGGCCTTGAAAGCCTTGGCTTTCAAGGCTTTCGGCTTTGTTAGTACGCATTACGATAATGCCTATCGGATCAACCGCTCCGGCGGAACGTGCAACGATTTTGATTGGTATGCCACCGGCATCCGGGAGGAGCACCCATGGAGGAACAGTCCGCACCCATCCAGTGCAAAGAGCGTCCACCCCTCTTTTCCGCCGCCGCCCTGCGGCGGCTCATCATCCCACTTGTCATCGAGCAGTTCCTGGCCATGACCATCGGCATGGCGGACACCATTATGGTGACCTCAGTGGGGGAGCACGCCGTCTCCGGCGTCTCCCTGGTGGACAACATCAGCATCCTGCTCATCAACATCTTTTCCGCCCTGGCCACCGGCGGCGCGGTGGTGGCGGCCCAGTACCTGGGCTCCCGGGACGAGTCCAACGCCTGCGCCGCCGCCAAGCAGCTTTTCTACGTGGTCGGAGCCCTGTCGACCGCCACCATGGCCGTGTGCCTCATCTTCCGGGAGCCCATCCTGCGCCTGGTGTTCGGGCAGCTGGACGCCAGCGTGATGGAGGCCGCCATGACCTACTTCCTCCTCACCGCCCTCTCCTACCCGCTGCTGGCCGTTTACAACGCGGGGGCCGCCCTCTTCCGGTCCATGGGCAACAGCAAGGTCTCCATGCTGGCCTCCCTCCTCATGAATCTGATCAACATCGGCCTCAACGCCGTGCTCATCTACGGCGCCGGCATCGGCGTGGCGGGAGCCGGCTTCGGCACGCTCTTCTCCCGGCTGGCCGGAGCGGTGCTCATGGCCTGGCTCATCTGCCGAAAGGGCCACGTCATCCATATCGACCACCTCTTCCGCCCCGAGTTCCGGAAGCAGCTGGTGAAAAAGATCCTCCGCATCGGCGTGCCCAACGGCCTGGAAAACGGCATGTTCCAGATCGGCAAGCTGCTGGTGCTGGGCCTGGTGACCCCACTGGGCACCTCGGCCACCGCCGCCAACGCCATCGCCAACTCGGTGGCCTCGGTGGTCAACGTGCCCGGCAACGCCATCTCCCTCTCTCTCATCACCGTGGTGGGGCAGTGCATGGGGGCCGGCGACTCCCGGCAGGCGGTGGGCTACACCCGGAAGCTCATGGCCATCGTCTATCTCGCCATGGGCACCCTCAGCGTCCTTCTCTTCTTCTTTGCCGCCCCCGTGGTGGGGCTCTTCGGCCTCACCGCCGGCGCCGCCGCCATGGCGGTGGAGGTGCTGCGGTGGTGCTCCCTCTTCTCCCTGGTGTTCTGGCCCATGTCCTTCTGCCTGCCCAACGCCCTCCGGGCCTCCGGCGACGCCAAGTTCACCATGATCGTGTCCATGTGCTCCATGTGGATCTTCCGCATCGGCTTCTCCTTCCTGCTGGTGCCCCAGATCGGCCTGCTGGGCGTGTGGG
>DXDV01000030.1 GCA_019115345.1 Candidatus Intestinimonas stercorigallinarum
CACCGCCCTGGGCCAGGACATCTACACCCAGCGCAGCCAGCCCAACGGCCACTACAACCACATCGACACCATCAACGACGTCCGCCGCCTGGGCTCCATCCAGGCCTTCGTAGAGTCGGGGGCGGTGAAGGACGGCATCATCTACGAGTGCGTGAAGAAGGGGGTCCCCTTCGTGCTGGTGGGCTCCGTCCGGGACGACGGCCCCCTGCCCGAGGTGTACGGCAACGTGTATGAGGGCCAGGACGCCATGCGGAACCTCATCCGGAAGGCCACCACCATCATCTGCATGGCCTCCACTTTACATACCGTGGCCACCGGCAATATGACCCCCTGCTACCGGGTGGTGGACGGAGTGGTCCGTCCCCTCTACTTCTACTCGGTGGACATCTCGGAGTTCGCCGTCAATAAGCTCCGGGACCGGGGCAGCCTGTCGGTCAAGACCATCGTCACCAACGTCCAGGACTTCATCGTCCACGTGAAAAACGGGGTCTGCGGCAGCTGAGCACCGGCAGAAACGCAGAAATGAAGCCGCGAGGAATTGTGATCTTCACAATTCCTCGCGGCTTTTCAGCGGGGGTGCTCAGCTGTGCTTGGGCAGAGGGATCTCCGGCATAAGCTCGTCGGAGATGATGCTCAGCATCTCCTCGATCTTGGCTACGTCCTCCTCCGGGAAGCGCTTTTTGATCCGGTCCATGACCGTGCTCAGGTAGCCGTAGCTGATGTTGTAGTAGTCGATATACTTCTGGGTCACCACCAGGTGGTACTCCCGCTTGTCCGTCTCGGACTGCTCCTTGCGGATGTAGCCCTTTTGGATCAGATTGTTGATCTTATAGGCGGCGTTGGGGGCGGAGATGCCCACAAAGCTGGAAAACTCGTTGACAGTGGGCTTTCCAAGCGCCATGATGATCTCCATGCAGAAATTTTCCACCGTGGTGAGGCTGGCCTCCCGCTTCTGGAACCGCCCGAACACGGAGCGGTAAAAATGGAGTTTGAATTTCGTATACACTTCGTTGAAAACCTGTTCCAGCATGCTATCCCTCCAAACGGCCGCCGGACCGCTTCTCTTTTTCCGCGGCCCGGACCGGCCGGTCCGGAACCTGGGCTCAACCGCCGACGGCGAAGGTGAGCTCGCCCTGGGCGGCCACCTTTCCGTCCACTTTGGCCACCGCCTTGCCGAAGCCGATGGGGCCCCGGCGCTCGATGAGCTCGCAGGAGAGCTCCAGCACATCGCCGGGGCGGACCTGCTTTTTGAATCTGGCGTTCTTGATGCCGCCGAAGAAGGCCAGCTTCCCCTTGTTTTCCGGCAGGGAGAGGATGGCCACGGCCCCCACCTGGGCCAGGGCCTCGATGATGAGGACCCCGGGCATCACCCGGTACTGGGGGAAGTGCCCCACAAAGAAGGGCTCGTTGACGGTGACCGCCTTGATGCCCTTGGCCCACTCGCCGGGGACGTAGTCGGTGATCTTGTCCACCAGCAGGAAGGGGGGGCGGTGGGGGATAATCTCCTGGATCTGCTCGATGTTCAGCTCCATAGACTCAGCCCTCCCATTTCTTCAGCAGGATGCTGGCGTTGTGGCCGCCGAAGCCCAGAGAGTGGACATGGCGTACTTGATATCGGCGCTGCGGCCCACGTTGGGCACCACGTCCAGGTCGCACTCGGGATCGGCCTCCTGGTAGCCGATGGTGGCGGGCAGGAAGCCCTCCAGCAGGGCCTGGGCGGTAAAGACGGCCTCCACCGCGCCGGCGGCTCCCAGCATGTGGCCGGTCATGGACTTGGTGGAGCTCACCGCCAGGTGGTAGGCGTGCTCGCCGAAGGCGGTCTTGATGGCCTGGGTCTCGCAGGCGTCGTTCATGGGGGTGGAGGTGCCGTGGGCGTTGATGTAGCCCACCTCCTCCGGCGCCACGCCGGCGTCGGCGAGGGCCATGGACATGGCCTTGGCCCCCTCGGCCCCGCCGGGGGCGGGGGCGGTGATGTGGTAGGCGTCGCAGGTGGCGCCGTAACCCACCGCCTCGCCCAGGATCTTGGCCCCCCGGGCCTTGGCGTGCTCCAGCTCCTCCAGCACCAGGATGCCGGCCCCCTCGCCCATGACGAAGCCACTGCGGCGGGCGTCAAAGGGGATGGAGGCGGCGGCGGGGTCGTCCCCGATGTGGAGGGCGTGCATGGAGGTGAAGCCGCCCATGGCCAGCTCGGTGACCACGGCCTCGGCGCCGCCGCAGAGGACCACGTCGGCATAGCCGTCCCGGACCTGGCGGAGGGCGTCGCCCACGGCGTTGGTCCCGCCGGCGCAGGCGGTGGTGGGGCAGGTGGCCATGCCCTTGAGGCCGTACTTGATGGCGATGTGAGCGGAGGCCATGTTGCCGATGGCCATGGGGATGAAGAAGGGGGAGATCTTGTCAAACCCCTTTTGGGAACCCTTCACACACTCGTTCTGGAGGGTGATGAGGCCGCCGATGCCGGCGGACAGGATGATGGCGCAGCGGTAGGGGTCCTCCTGGGCAAAGTCCAGACCGCTCTGCTCCACCGCCTCCTGGGCGGCGGCCAGGGCGAACTGGGCGAAGCGGTCCACCTTCCGGGCCTCCCGCTTCTCCATATAGTTGGCCGGGTCGTAGCCCTTGACCTCGCCGGCCAGCTTGGCCTTCATGTTGGAGGCGTCATAGAGGGTGATGGGGGCGATGCCGCACGTTCCGGCCTTCACGGCCTGCCAGCTCTCGGCGGCGGTGAGGCCCACAGGGGTCACAGCCCCCAGGCCGGTGATGACTACCCGTCTTTTTTCCATCTCTTCTCCTCCTTCAGACCGCCATGCCGCCGTCCACGCACAGGACCTGGCCGGTGACGTAGGCGGCCTCGTCTCCCGCGAAGAAGGCCACGGCCTTGGCCACGTCCTCGGCCTGGCCCAGCCGGCCCATGGGGATGGTGCCCAGCATGGACTCCCGGGCCTTCTCCGGCAGAGCGGCAGTCATATCGGTGTCGATAAAGCCGGGGGCCACCGCGTTGACAGTGACGTTCCGCCCGGCCAGCTCCTTGGCCATGGACTTGGTGAGGCCGATGAGTCCCGCCTTGCTGGCGGCGTAGTTGGCCTGGCCGGCGTTGCCCCGGAGGCCCACGATGCTGGTGAGGTTGACGACGCGGCCGTACTTCTGCTTCATCATGGGCCGGTACGCCGCCTTCATGCAGTGGAAGGCCCCCTTCAGGTTGGTGTCCAGCACGGCGTCCCAGTCGGCCTCCTTCATGGTGAGCATCAGCCCGTCCCGGGTGACGCCGGCGTTGTTGACCAGGATGTCCAGCCGGCCGAAGCGGGCCAGGACCTCCTTCACCATGGCCTCGCAGGCGGCGGCGTCGGCCACGTCGGCCTGGATGGCGAAGGCCTCCGCCCCCAGGGCCTCACAGGCCCGCACCGTCTCCTCGGCGGCGGCGGCGTTGCCGGCGTAGTTCACGGCGACCCGGGCGCCCTGACGGGCCAGCTCCAGGCAGACCGCCCGGCCGATGCCCCGGCTGCCGCCGGTGACCAGGGCGCATTTACCCTGTAAGCTCATCTTTTACGCTCCTTTCAGGGCGGCCACCGCCGCCTCCAGGTCCTCCACCGTCTCCACGGCGTAGGTAGTGATGCTCTTGTCCGTCTTTTTGACAAAGCCGCTCAGGGCCTTGCCGGGGCCGATCTCCAGGATGGTGTCCACCCCGTGGGCGGCCATATTGCGGATGGTGTCCTCCATGTGGACGCTGCTCTGGACCTGCTTGACCAGCAGCGCGGGGATGGTGTCTCCCTCCTCCAGCACGTCGCCCTTGCAGTTGAAGAGGACGGGGAACTGCATGGGTCCGAAGTCCACGCTCCGGAACCGCTCGGCCAGAGCGGCTCCGGCGGGGGCCATGAGGGAGGTGTGGAAGGGGCCGCTCACCTTCAGGGGCATGACCCGCTTGGCGCCAGCCTCCTTAGCCAGGCGTCCCGCCTCCTCCACGGCGGCTGCGTCGCCGCCGATGACGATCTGACCGGGGCAGTTGAGGTTGGCGATCTCGGCCACACCCAGGTGGGAGGCGGCGTCGCAGCACTTCTGCAACTCCTCCCGGCCCAGCATGAGGACGGCGGCCATGGCGCTGGGCCGGTCCTGGACCGCCTCGGCCATGGCCTTGCCCCGGAAGGCCACCAGCTCCACCGCCTGCTCCGGAGTGAGCACCCCGGCGGCGCAGAGGGCGGAGTACTCGCCCAGGCTCAGACCGGCGGCCATGGCGGGACGGATGCCCTTCTCATAGAGGACGGCGGTGAGTCCGGCGGCAAAAGCCACCATGCAGGGCTGGGTGTACTGGGTGAGGGTGAGGGTCTCCTGGGGGCCTTCGAAGCACAGCCGCTTGAGGTCGAAGTCCAGCTTGACGCCGTCCAGCACCGAACGGAAGGCGGGATAGGCCTCATAGAGGTCCTTGCCCATGCCCACATGCTGGGTGCCTTGACCGGCGTAGAGGAAGGCCAGCTTCATCAAAAGCCCTCCTTTTCCATGCGCGCCAGCACGTCTTTGCAGCCGCTCCACATGTCCTCCAGGATGGCCCGGACGGGGCGGATCTCGTGGAGCATGCCGGCCACCTGGCCGGCCATGAGGCTGCCGGACTTGACGTCGCCCTCAAAGACGGCCCGGCGCAGGGAGCCCAGGGTGAACTCCTCCAGCTCCATCTTGTCGGCCCCCGCCTTTTCCTTGGCGATGTAGGCCTTGGCCATGGGGTTTTTGAGGATGCGGACCGGGGTGCCGCCGATGCGGCCGGTGACCACGGTGCCGCTGTCCTTGGCCTTGAGGACGGCGTCCTTGTAGTTTTCATGGATGGGGCACTCCTCGCTGACCAGCAGGCAGGTGCCCACCTGGGCGCCGCAGGCCCCCAGGGCAAAGGCGGCCACCAGCTGGCGGCTGTCGGCGATGCCGCCGGCGGCCACCACGGGGATGTCCACCGCGTCGCAGACCTGGGGCACCAGGGCCATGGTGGTGAGCTCGCCCACGTGTCCGCCGGACTCGGTGCCCTCGGCGATGACGCCGTCGGCCCCCGCCCGGGCCACCAGCTTGGCCAGGGCCACCACGGAGACCACGGGGAACACCTTGGCCCCCGCCTCCTTCCACATGGGGATGAAGGAGGCCGGATTTCCGGCGCCGGTGGTGATGAAGGGGACCTTCTCCTCGGCGGCGATCTGGGCCATCTCCTTGGCCTGGGGGTGCATGAGCATGATGTTCACGCCGAAGGGCTTATCGGTCAGAGCGCGGCACTCACGGATGTTCTCCCGGAAGGTGTCGGCGCTCATGCCGCCCCCGCCGATGAGGCCCATGGCCCCGGCGTTGGAGACGGCGGCGGCGAACTTGCCGGTGGCGATGTTGGCCATGCCGCCCTGGATAATGGGAAACTCGGTTCCCAGGATCTCGTTCAATTTCATGGTGATGACCATCCTTATTCTCTAGGTGGCGGCCGGTGCCGCCCCGCCTGTATTACCACTCCAGCAGGACGCCGCCCCAGGTGAGGCCGGCGCCGAAGCCCACGCACAGGACCTTCTGGCCCTTTTGCAGCAGGCCCTGCTCCGCCATCTCGTCCAGGGCGATGGGGATGCTGGCCGCCGAGGTGTTGCCGTAGCGCATCATGTTCTGGTAGAACTTCTCATTGGGGACCCGCAGCTTCTTGGCCACATGGTCGATGATCCGCTTGTTGGCCTGGTGGGGGACGAACCAGTCGATGTCCTCGAGGCCCAGGCCGGTCTCCTCCAGCAGGACACGGATGCAGTGAGGGATCGCCTCTACGGCAAAGCGGAACACCTTCTGTCCGTCCATGTGGATATAGGGCCGCTCCGGGCCGGGGCCTTCGATGAAGATGGCCTCACGGTCCCCCCGGGCCCCCAGGGTGCAGGCGTAGGGACTTCCCTCCTCCAGCGTCACCACCACGGCGCCTGCGCCGTCTCCGAAGAGGACGCAGGTGCCCCGGTCGGCGAAGTCGATGACGCGGCTGAGGGCCTCCGCCCCGATGACCAGCGCGTAAGGGCGGCCGCTTTGCAGCAGGAAACCCCGGGCCACCTGAAGGGCGTAGATGAAGCCGGTGCAGCCCACGTTCATATCAAAGCAGGGGATATCCTCGGGGAGCCCCAGCCTCTGCTGCAGCAGGCAGGCGCTGGTGGGGGCGGAGTGGTCGGGGGTAACGGTGGCCACGATGCAGGCGCACAGGTCCTTGGGGTCCACGCCCCCCTGCTCCAGCGCCTTCCGGGCGGCCTCCGAAGCCAGGTCCAAATGGGTCTCCTCCCGGCAGAAATACCGGGTCTGGATGCCGGTGCGGGTGGTGATCCACTCGTCGCTGGTCTCCACCAGCTTGCTCATATCGTCATTGGTGACCACCTTGGCGGGCACAGCCCGGCCGGTGGAAACGATCTTCAAACCCTTCATGGCCCCTCCTTCCGGGAACGGGGGGTACCCATTCCCCGGAATTTTTCGTAGCGCCGCTGGGCGAAGTCCCCCTCCCGGACCACCCGGTCCAGGGCGCGGGACAGCGCCCGGTCCACCGCCACAAAGGCGGCCTGGGGATTTTCATGGGCCCCTCCCGGCGGCTCGGGAATGATCTCGTCGGCGGCGCCCAGCGCCACCAGGTCCTGGGCGGTGAGCTTCATGATCTCAGCCGCCTCGCCGGCCCGGCCGGAGTCCTTCCACAGGATGGAGGCAAAGCCCTCCGGGGAGAGGACGGAGTAGACGGCGTTTTCCAGCATGAGCACCCGGTTGGCCACGGCCAGAGCCAGAGCCCCGCCGCTGCCGCCCTCGCCGGTGACAATGGTGATCACCGGCACGTCCAGGCTGCTCATAAGGGCCAGGGTGGAGGCGATGGCCTCCCCCTGTCCCCGGGCCTCGGCCTCCAGGCCGGGGTAAGCGCCGGGGGTATCCACAAAGGTGATGACCGGCCGGCGGAACTTCTCGGCCTGGCGCATGAGGCGCTGGGCCTTCCGGTAGCCCTCCGGCCCGGGCATGCCGAAGTTATAGACCATGTTCTCTTCCAGGCTCTTGCCCTTCCGGTGGCCGATGACGGTGACCGGATGGCCCTTGTAGAGGGCCACCCCGCCCAGAATGGCGGGGTCCTCCCGGCACTGCCGGTCCCCCTTGCACTCGAAGAAGTCGGTGAACAGGGCGGAGATATAGTCTGCCGTGCCGGGCCGTCCGGCGTGCCGGGCCAGGGCGACGCGCTCGCCCGCGGTGATCTCAGCCACGGTCCTCACCTCGTTTCTCATGGAGTCTCAGCAACAGGGAGAGGGTCTCCCGCAGCTGCCCCCGGGGGACGATCCGGTCCACGAAGCCGTGCTCCTCCAGGTACTCGGAGCGCTGGAAGCCCTCGGGCAGGGTCTGGCCGATGGTCTGCTCGATGACCCGGGGGCCGGCGAAGCCGATGAGGGCGCCCGGCTCGGCCAGGGTCACATCGCCCAGGGAGGCGAAGGAGGCGGTGACGCCGCCGGTGGTGGGGTGGGTGAACACGGAGATGTAGAAGCCGCCGTGCTCGCTGAACCGGGCCAGGGCGGCGCTGGTCTTGGCCATCTGCATGAGGGACAAGATGCCCTCCTGCATCCGGGCGCCGCCGCTGGCGGAGAAGATGACGAGGGGCAGGCCCGCCCGGTCGGCGTACTCGATGGCCCGGGTGACCTTCTCCCCCACCGCCGCCCCCATGCTGCCCATGAGGAAGCGGCTGTCCAGCACGGCAAAGACCGCCTTGCGCCCGTCGATCTTGCCCCGGGCGGTGATCACGCCCTCGGTGAGGCCGGTGGACTTCCGGGCGGCCTGGATCTTATCGTCATAGCCGGGGAATTTCAGCGCGTTGGGGGCGGCGAGCTTCTCGTCCAGCTCCCGGAAGCTCTTGGAGTCCAGGAGCATGCTCAGCCGCAGATAGGCCCCCACCGGGTGGTGGTAGCCGCATTTGGGGCACACATACAGCGTGCGGGCCAGCTCGGTTTTCGGCACCATGGCCCCGCAGTCGGGGCATTTGCCAAAGACCGCCTTGGCCAGATGCTTGCGGGGAACATCCGTCTCCTTGCCCTCACGGCGGGCTTTGAGCTGGATCATGCGCTCCCGGCGCTGAAGAAAGGAATCCATCATTTATTTGCCCTCACAGTCCCACTGGAGCAGCTCGTCCATGTGCTGCTCCAAGAAGCCGGTATCATATCTGCCCTTGACGAAGTCGGGCTGGTACAGGATCAGGTGGCACAGGTCCGCCGTGGTGGGGAAGCCCTCGATGATGAGCTCCTCCAGCGCCCGGCGCATCTTGCGGATGGCCTCCAGCCGGGTGGAGGCGTGGACCACCACTTTGGCGGCCAGGGAGTCATACCAGGGGGAGAGCTCGCAGCCGTTGAAGAGGGCGGTGTCCACCCGCAGGCCGGGGCCGCCGGGGAGATGGAGGAACTCCACCTTTCCGGGGGCGGGCCGAAAGCCCTGGATGGGGTCCTCGGCGTTGATGCGGCACTCCAGCGCCCAGCCGTTCTGCCGGACGTCCTCCTGCCGCACCGACAGGGAGAGCCCCGCCGCGACGCGGATCTGCTCCCGGATGAGGTCCAGGCCGGTGACGAACTCGGTGACCGGATGCTCCACCTGAATTCTGGTGTTCATCTCAATAAAATAGAAGTTGCCCTCGTGGTCCAGGACGAACTCCACGGTGCCGGCGCTCTGGTAGCCGGCGGCCTGGGCCGCCCGCACCGCCGCCTGGCCCATGGCCGTTCGCAGCTCCTCGCTCAGGGCCTTGGAGGGGGATTCCTCCATGAGCTTCTGATTCCGGCGCTGGATGGAGCAGTCCCGCTCCCCCAGGTGGACCACGTTGCCCTGGCTGTCGGCCAGGATCTGGAATTCAATGTGACGGGGGTTGAGGATCAGCTTTTCCACATAGAGCTCCCCGTCCCCAAAGCAGGCCACCGCCTCCGCCTGGGCGGCGGCATAGAGGGCCGGCAGGTCCTCGGCGGCGTCCACCCGGCGCATGCCCCGTCCGCCGCCGCCGGCGCTGGCCTTGATGAGGACGGGGTAGCCGATGGCATTGGCGGTCTCCAACGCCTCCTCAGCGCTGGCGACGGGCCCGTCGGAGCCGGGCACCACCGGCACGCCGTTTGCTCGCATCAGGTCCCGGGCGGCGGATTTGTTGCCCATCTTCCGGATCACGTCTCCGGAGGGGCCGATGAACTTCAGTCCGCACTGCTGGCACAGATCGGCAAACTCGGCGTTCTCGGAGAGGAAGCCATATCCGGGGTGGATGGCGTCACAGCCGCTCTCCAGGGCGGCTGTGAGGATGGCGGACATGTTCAGATAGCTCTCCCCCGCCTTGGCGGGTCCAACGCACACCGCCTGGGTGGCCAGCTTCACATGGAGGGCGTCGGCGTCGGCGGTGGAATACACCGCCACCGTCTCGATCTCCATCTCCCGGCAGGAGCGGATGATCCGCACGGCGATCTCGCCCCGGTTGGCGATCAGGATTCGATGGAACATAAACTCACAGCTCCCTGATTTGGAAGAGCGGGGCGTCGTAGCCCACCAGGTCCCCGTCCTTGGCCAGGACCTCCAGGATCACGCAGTCGCAGGGGGCGGGCACCTCGCTCATCATCTTCATAGCCTCCAGCACACAGAGGGTCTGCCCCTTCTTCACCGTGTCTCCCACGGAGACGAAGGGGGCCTCTCCCGGCGCCGGGGCGGCGTAAAAGGTCCCCACCAGGGGAGCCTTCACCGCGGTGCCCTCGCTCTGGGCCGCCGCGGCGGGGGCAGCGGGAGCGGCGACGGCGGCAGGCGCCGTCTCCACCGCCGTCCCGGGAAGCACGGCCGCGGGAGCGGCCGTCTTGCTCAGCTCCAGGCGCAGATCCCCCAGACGCAGCTTCATCACCGCGGCGGAGGAGGCGTCAAACCGGTCCAGCAGGGCCAGGATATCCGTAAGCTCCATGGCTTACTCCTGATGGGCTTCCAGATAGCGGACGATGTCGCCCACCGTCTTCATGTTCTGGAGCTCCTCGTCGTCGATGGCAAAGCCCAGGGCCTCTTCCAGAGCCATGTTCAGCTCCACGGCGTCCAGGGAGTCGGCCTCCAGGTCCTCCACCAGCCGGGCGTCCATGGTCACGGACTCCAGATCGCAGCTCAGGGTATCCACAATCACATCTCTAACCTGTTCAAACATGGTTTGTTCTCCTTCCGCCCGCGGCGCGGGCTCTTAAATTCTATTATTTTAATTAAATTTTTTT
>DXDV01000031.1 GCA_019115345.1 Candidatus Intestinimonas stercorigallinarum
CGGAGCGAAGAATCCGCATCCCCCGTCCCTTTGCGTAACAGAAAAGTACAAGGACGAGAATACGGATTCTTCGGCCTGCGGCCTCAGAATGACGGGTCGGGACGCGGTTCTTCTTTGTGTGGGGCGCGACGGCCCCGGCGCGCCATCATAAAATACATATGAGAAAAGGAAGGATCACCATGGACCTGGACCGTTTCGCCGGACTGCTCTCCGCCCAGCTCCACCGCCCGCCGGCGCCGGTGGCGCAGCAGCTGGCCACCCTCAAGCGGCTGAGCTTCCGCTTCTCCCCCGACCTGGAGGCCCACTTCCTCTCCCACCCCGAGTCCTACGAGGACCCGGCCTATCTGGCCCTCCTGTGCCGCCTGGCCCAGGACGAGCCCGGCCAGGCCCTGGTGCTGGAGCCGGAGGCCCCCAGCCCGGAGACCATGTACCGGGACCTCTTCGCCCGGCTCACCGCCCTGGCCGGGGGCGGCGTGGCCCTCGCCGGCGGGGAACTGGGCCCCTCCGAGGGCGGCAGGCGCGCCCTGACCTTCACCCTGGACGGCCGGCCCTGCCGGTACGACGCCCAGGACCTGGGGAGCTGGCTGGACACGGGGGTGCTGGCCCACCTCAACGGCCTGCTGGCCCAGGGGGAGGAGAAAAAGCGCTTCCTCGCCGTGGAGGACATCCGCCTGCCCGGACAGCTGGTCTTTTTCCGCTCCCCCCAGTGGGCCGGCTTCTTCGCCGCCGCCACCGGGCTGGACACAAAAGCCCTTTGACCAAGGCCCGGCGCCGCCCAAACAGGGGACGCCGGGCCGTTTCTCCGCCCCGCCGCCCCTTTACGGGCCGCCGGAATCGTGCTATAATCCATATTGATATGCTGATACGTCATATTGAGAACTATGATCATTGAGGAGTGGATCGCCATGGAGGAACTGGAAGAGCTGAAGCGCCGCCTGGAGGAGGAGCGCCCCATGGCATGGGACAGCTTCCCCGACATCGGCCTCTATATGGACCAGGTCATCTCCTACGTCTCCCGCCAGCTCATCTCCTACGACGGGGGCGAGACGCTGACGCCGGCCATGGTGAACAACTACATCAAGGACGGCCTGCTCCCCCGGGCCGAGGGGAAGAAGTACAGCAAGACCCACCTGGGCTACCTCACCGCCATCTGCGCCCTCAAGCAGGTCCTCTCCGTCCGGGACACCCGCGCCCTGCTGGAGACGGGCAGCGCCGGCCACGACCCGGAGAAGCTCTACGCCGCCTTTTACCAGGAGCTCTCCCTGGCCCTGGACTGCACCGCCGAGGTGCTGGACCCCGACCTGCCCCGGGAGGAGCTGCCCCGGCTGGCCCTGCGGCTGGCCCTGCGCAGCTACGCCGACAAGCTGGCCTGCCAGCGCATCCTCGCCCTCCTCGCCCCGGAGGGCTCCAAGGGCGAGCGGCGGAAAAAGTAGGGCCTTTGGAGGACCCGTTCCACAGTCTGAAATTATCCTTGTCCATATTATAGAGGAGGGAATTGATCATGTCCGAGTTTGTCATCGTCACCGACTCGTCCGCCGACCTGCCCGCCGGTCTGGTCCGGGAGCTGGGAGTGGAGGTGCTGCCCCTGTCCTTCACCATTCAGGGCAACACCTACCGCAACTACCCCGACGACCGGGAGATGGACCCCGCCGTCTTTTACAAAATGCTCCGGGACGGGGAGGCGGCCACCACCTCCGCCGTCAACGTGGCCGAGTACACCGCCCTGCTGGAGCCCCTGCTCCAGGCGGGGAAGGACGTGCTGGTGCTAGCCTTCTCCTCGGGGCTGTCCACCACCTACCAGTCCTCGGTCATCGCCGTCAACGAGCTCTCCGAGCAGTACCCCGACCGGAAGCTCTTCACGGTGGACACCCTGAGCGCCTCCCTGGGCCAGGGCCTGCTGGTGTGGCACGCCGTTCAGGAGCAGAAGCGGGGCCAGAGCATCGAGGCCGTCCGGGACTGGGTGGAGGAGAACAAGCTCCGCCTGTGCCACTGGTTCACCGTGGACGACCTCCACTTCCTCAAGCGGGGCGGGCGCATCTCCGCCGCCACCGCCGTGGTGGGCACCATGCTCTCCATCAAGCCCGTCCTCCACGTGGATGACGAGGGCCACCTCATCAGCATGGGCAAGGCCCGGGGCCGGGGGGCCTCCCTCACCGCCCTGGTGGACCACATGGAGGAGACCGCCACCGATGTGGACACCGTGTTCATCAGCCACGGCGACTGCCTCTCCGACGCCCAGAAGGTGGCCGACGACGTGCGGGAGCGCTTCGGCACCAAGGACATCGTCATCAACAACGTGGGCCCCGTCATCGGCGCCCACTCCGGCCCCGGCACCCTGGCCCTCTTCTTCCTGGGCACCAAGCGGTAACATCACAAAGGAGCTGCGAATATGGACACCATCAACTGGCTGGAGGTCACCCTGGAGACCGCCGAGCCCCAACTGGACGACCTGTGCGCCAAGCTGACCATGAACGGGGCCACCGGGCTGGTCATCGAGGACGAGGAGGACTTCAAGCGCTTTCTGGAGCAGAACCGGCAGTACTGGGACTATGTGGACGAGGAACTGCTGGAGCGGATGAAGGGGGCCGCCCGGGTCAAGTTCTACGTCACCGACGACCCCGACGGCGAGGCCCAGCGGAAAAAGTGGATGGCGGGCATCGACCTGCCCTATACCACCGCCCCCCTCCGGGAGCACGACTGGGCCACCAGCTGGCAGAAGTACTACAAGCCCCTCCCCATCGGGGAGCGGCTCTACGTGGTGCCCGACTGGGAGCGGGAGGCGCCGGTGCCCGCCGGGCGGACCGCCCTCTATCTCAACCCCGGCCTCACCTTCGGCACCGGCAACCACGCCTCCACCCGGCTGTGCCTGGAGTGGACCGAGCAGTCGGTGAAGGCGGGGGGCAGCGTGCTGGACCTGGGCTGCGGCTCCGGCATTTTGTCCATCGCCGCCCTGCTGCTGGGGGCCGCCACCGCCGTGGGGGTGGACATCGACCCCAAGGCGGTGGACGTGGCCTATGAAAACGCCGGGCTCAACGGCATCGGCCGGGACAGGTACACCGTGCTGGCAGGGGACGTCCTCTCCGACGCCTCCCTGAAGGCTCGTCTGGCGGAACGGAAGTATGACCTGGTGCTGGCCAACATCGTGGCCGACGTCATCATCCCCCTCTCCGCCCACGTGGAGGAGCTCCTGGCCCCCGGCGGCGTGTTCCTGTGCTCCGGCATCATCGACACCCGCTGCGAGGAGGTCCGCGCCGCTCTGGAAAAGAATGGCCTCACCGTCTTCGGCCGGAAGGACCGGGACGGCTGGGTGGCCTACGCCGCCCGCTTCTAAATGTGAAAAGGAGGTCCCGGCCCATGAAGGCGGTGGTCCGCTCCATCCCCTTTCCCGCCCGCGGGCGGCTGCTGGCGGTCAGCGACGTCCACGGCAACCTGCCCTGGCTCAAGGCCCTGCTGGCAAAGGCCGCCTTTTCCCCCGACGACGCCCTGGTGCTGGTGGGGGACCTGGTGGAGAAGGGCCCCGACAGCCTGGCCACCCTGCGCTATGTGATGTCCCTGGCCCAGACCCACACCGTCTACGCCCTGTGCGGCAACTGCGACAATCTGGCGGTGGACTTCGTGGACCAGAACGCCGGTCTGGGCCGGGATTTCTTCCGCTATTACCTCAGCGTCTGGAGGGAGCGCTCCCTCATCGTCCAGATGGCCATGGAGATCGGCGCTCCGGTGGACTCCCCCGAGGACCTGCCCGCCCTCCGCTCCGCCCTGCTGGAGTGGTTCGCCCCCGAGCTGGACTTTCTCCGGGCCATGCCCACCATCCTCAACGCCCCCGGCTTCACCTTCGTCCACGGGGGCGTCCCCTCCTACGACCACATGGAGGAGCTGGACGCCTGGCGGTGCATGAAAAACGACAATTTCCTCGGCAAGGGCCGCGCCTTCCCCCACTACTGCGTGGTGGGCCACTGGCCGGTGACCCTCTACCGCACCGGCCGCCCCTGCTGTGAGCCCCTGGTGGAGCGGGCGCGGAAGATCATCAGCATCGACGGCGGCTGCGTCCTCCAGAAGGACGGCCAGCTCAACGCCCTGGTCATCCCCGCCCCCAACAGCGAGGACTTCACCTGGGTCTCCTACGACGGCCTCCCCCGCCGCCGGGCCCTGGACGGCCAGGAAGAGAGCCCCGACCCCTTCACCATCGCCTGGACCGACCACGCCGTAGAGGTGGTGGAGCGGGGGGAGGAGTTCTCCCTGTGCCGCCACCGGAGCACCGGCCGGACCATGTGGGTGCTCACCAGCTACCTCCGCCGCCGGGGCGGGGAGTGGTGGTGCCTGGACTCCACCGACTACCGCCTCCCCGTGTCCCCCGGCGACCTCCTCTCCCTGGTGGAGGAGACCTCCAGGGGCGCTCTGGTGAAGAAAAACGGCGTCACCGGCTGGTATCTGGGCCGGTTGGAGTCCCTCTGACCGGCTTTTTCCCCGGTTTTACCCCGAAAAAAGGGGGAAATTCGGGCAGAAATCCATTGACAACCCCCGGGGGCGCTGATATACTATTATAGCCGCTTTGACTGGGTACGAAAGTGGGAGACGTAAGCAAGCGCGCAGGCTGTCACGCTGCGAAGCCTCCGCGACGGCACACTGCTCACCCCTCCGCGAAAAACACCTTGCGCCTCCGGCGCAACTGCTTTTTCGTCTGCGGGGTTCTCTGTGTGCCTGCTCCCGGCTTCTCCGCGCTTCTCCGCGCTTCTCCCCGCCCCCGACAGCGAGCCCGTAATGAAGGAGTGAAACATGTAGATGCACGCGATCATTGAGACCGGCGGCAAGCAGTATAAGGTGGCCGAGGGTGACACCCTCTTCATCGAGAAGCTTCCCGTCGAGGCCGGCGAGACTGTGACCTTCGACAAGGTCCTGGCTGTTCTGGACGGCGACAAGGCCACCTTCGGCGCCCCCGTGGTGGACGGCGCCAAGGTCACCGCTTCCGTGGTGAAGAACGGCAAGGGCAAGAAGATCATCGTCTTCAAGTACAAGCCCAAGAAGGGCTACCGCCGCAAGCAGGGCCACCGTCAGCCCTACACCAAGGTCACCATCGGCAAGATCGAGGCCTGAGCCTCCCTCTTTCCCAACCTATGATCGAGGTTACTTTTTTTACGCAGGGCAGCCGCCTGACCGGCTTTGAGGTCAAGGGTCACAGCGGCCTGGCCCCCCAGGGGGAGGACATCCTCTGCGCCGCCGTCACCAGCGCCGTCCGGCTCACCGAGTGCGCCGTCAACGACGTCCTCGGCCTGGAGGCCGCGGTAAAGGTGCGGGAAAAGGATGCCTCCATCACCCTCAAGCTCCCCGGCGGGCTGGAGGAGACCACCGAGACCACCTGTCAGACCCTTCTGACGGCCATGATGGTCT
Source organism: Candidatus Intestinimonas stercorigallinarum (assembly GCA_019115345.1). Classification (GTDB taxonomy): domain Bacteria; phylum Bacillota; class Clostridia; order Oscillospirales; family Oscillospiraceae; genus Intestinimonas; species Intestinimonas stercorigallinarum. The sequence goes on from DXDV01000031.1 coordinate 5,389, forward strand.
ACTTCACCGACCTGAGGGAGGAATATCCCGACAACATTATCGTTTACGACATGGAGGTGTAACACCATGCTGAAGATCGGTCTTCAGTTCTTCGCCCACAAGAAGGGCGTCGGCTCCACCCGGAACGGCCGTGATTCCGAGTCCAAGCGTCTGGGCGTGAAGCGGGCCGACGGGCAGTTCGTCCTGGCCGGCAACATCCTGGTGCGTCAGCGGGGCACCCACATCCACCCCGGTGCGAACGTGGGCAAGGGCAGCGACGACACCCTGTTCGCCCTCAAGGACGGCAAGGTCAAGTTCGAGCGTCTGGGTAAGGACCGCAAGCAGGTCTCCATCGTGGAGATCGCTCAGTAACTTGAGCATCATAACGCCTCGGACAGGGTATGCTCTGTTCGGGGCGTTTTTTCGCTCCACACCAGTCTTGCCGAACGTGCTCCCTCGTCCCAGAAGCCCTCGGCAGAGTTTCGCCGCCCGCAGGCGGCGAAATCAAGTGAAAATCTGTTTTTTCCGGGGACATGCGCCTCGGAAAAAACACTGCTCAGACCGCAAGTGTGCGCGCAGTAGGACCCAAACAAAGCCCAGCGGAGCGGGTTTGTTTGGGAGAGGAGGGGCAAGGGAGCAAAGCGATGCCTGGCCGTCAGGCCGGGATGAGCGGTGCGGACTTTGCCCCGACGAGGTACGACGCAGCGGTCTGTATCCCATCGAAAAAATGCTTGCATTTTTGAGAATATAGGAGGTGCTGTCGATGCCAGCATTCGTGGATACGGCGAAGATCACCGTAAAGTCCGGCAAGGGGGGCAACGGCGCCGTGGCCTTCCACCGGGAGAAATATGTGGCGGCCGGCGGCCCCGACGGCGGCGACGGCGGCCGGGGCGGCGACGTGATCCTGAAGGTGGACCCCCACATGTCCACCCTGATGGACTTCCGCTACAAGCGCAAGTATGTGGCCGGCAACGGCATGGACGGCGCCGGCAAGCGCTGCACCGGTAGGGACGGGGAGGACATGGTCATCAAGGTCCCCCTGGGCACCGTGGTCCGGGACGCCCAGAGCGGCCAGATCATCGCGGATATGTCCTCCGCCGAGCCCTTCGTCCTCTGCCGGGGGGGCAACGGCGGCTGGGGCAACAAGCATTTCGCCACCCCCACCCGCCAGGTGCCCAACTTCGCCAAGGCGGGGCTGCCGGGGCAGGAGCGGGAGGTCATCCTGGAGCTGAAGCTGCTGGCCGACGTGGGGCTGGTGGGCTTCCCCAACGTGGGCAAGTCCACCCTCCTGTCGGTGGTGTCCAAGGCCCGGCCCAAGATCGCCGACTACCACTTCACCACCCTCTTTCCCAACCTGGGGGTGGTCTATGTGGACGAGGGGGTCTCCTTCGTCATGGCCGACATCCCCGGCATCATCGAGGGGGCCAGCGAGGGGGCCGGCCTGGGCCACGACTTCCTTCGGCACATCGACCGCTGCCGCCTGCTCATCCACATCGTGGACGTGTCCGGCCGGGAGGGCCGGGACCCGGTGGCCGACTTCGAGGCCATCAACGCCGAGCTTGCCCAGTACAGCCCGGAGCTGGCCCAGCGGCCCATGCTGGTGGCGGGCAACAAGGCCGACATCGCCGACGACCGCGCCGGGCTGGAGGCCCTCAAGGCCCATGTGGAGGCCAAGGGGCTCACCTTCTTCGAGCTCTCCGCCGCCACCCACCAGGGTGTGGACGCCCTCATGCGCCACGCCGCCGGGCTCCTCTCCCAACTGCCCCCCATCACCGTCTACGAGCCCGACTACGTCCCCGCCCCCCCGGAGCTGGACACCAGCGGCGACGTCACCATCGAGAAGGTGGACGGCGTGTGGATGGTGGACGGGCCCTGGCTCCAGCGGCTCATGGCCAACGTCAACTTCAACGACGTGGAGTCCCGGAACTGGTTCGACCGGGTCCTCCGGGAGTCCGGCCTCTTCCGGCGGATGGAGGACATGGGCGTCCAGGACGGCGACGCCGTGTGCCTCTACAATCTGGAATTTGAATACCAAAAATAACAGAACGGAGCGCCTTTCGGCGCTCCGTTCTGGCTGTCAAAAAAGTCCCTTGAGGGACTTTTTTGACAGCCGGCATCCCGTTACTTTCCCGCCCTAGAGAGGGCGGAAAAGTCCTCGCTTTGCTCGCCGCAGCCCTTGCCCTGCAAGG
>DXDV01000271.1 GCA_019115345.1 Candidatus Intestinimonas stercorigallinarum
TCCTCTCCAATGGCTGCATATCGCCCGGCCGGCTCCTCCCGCTCCTCATAAAACGCCGGTGGGAGCTCGATCACATAGGGCGCCGGCGGGAAGATCGGATGCTCGCGCCTCTCCCCACGGTCATCCTCAAAAAAGAAGGCGGCGCCCCAGCCGATCAGCAGGAGCGCCGCCAAAGAAAAACAGAGTAGATGCCTAAAAGGTCGTTTCATTGAATCACCTCTTATGTGACTATTGGGTAAAGGATGAGATACAGATCAGGCGCTGACCGCGCTGAAGTACTGTCCCACCAGCTCGTGGGGCAGGAACTGGAGGACGATCTTTCCTCCGGCTTCCTCGCCCTCACGCTGGCAGAGGTAGGTCTGTTCGTCCTCTGGATCCTTATAGTACAGCCCATAGGTGTACTCCATGCCCCGGGCAGCAGGAATGGGGTCCTCCAGGGTCCCGGCGGTATCGGGGTCCCCCACCACGGTCCACATGGCCGGGGTCTTGTCCGGGGTCCAATCCGCCTGTGTGGTGTGGCCCTGGCCCTCCCGGACCTTGTAGAGCCGCCCCGTGGGGGCGTAGTACCGCCGGTCGCCGGGCTCTACGGCCTCGCCGACCGCCCAAGGAGCAAACAGGCTGGGCACATCCGACGCTTGATCGTCGTCCAGGCTCACCACCGCGGACTCGATTGCGATCCGCAGGGCCCGTGCCTCAGCGGCATCATCGAGAGGCTTGCCGGCCAAAATCCCGACCTGCTCCTGGGAGGACGCGGCCATCTGCTGCGCCGTTTTGGCCTCCTGCTGGGCCGCCAGGCAGTCCTCGGTTGCCTGCTGAGCCTGTGCTTGGGCTGTGGCTGCCTCGGCCTCCGCCGCCTGGGCCTGCGCCTGAGCGGCAGCCTTCTCCTCTTCGGTCGTGGCCAGTGAAGTCTCCAGCTCCTGGATCTTGGCCTGGTAGCCCACCACGTCCCCCAGATACTCCTCCTTCACCTTCAGATGGACCTGGAATTTCTTGTATTGATAGCTGTACCGGACGTCCGTCACCTCGTAACCGTAGCTGTCGGGGAGGCTGTCCCCGGTATTCTCCAGGGTGGGGTTGGACCAGTCGATGGCCTCGATCTGTTCCAGCGTGGCATCCCCTTTGTTGATCTCAACGATGTAATGCCCGCCGGGACCCAGTACTCTTCCGGGGTTGCAAGGAATGCCGTTGACTGTAGGTTGATTGCTCATGCTTGTGACTCCTCTCCGCGCCTTCAGGCGCTATGTATGATGGTTATATGGTCTGCGGGCAAAACTGCCCAGCGGGAACGATGTTGATTAGCCGGTCGCCGTCGGATACCGGCAGGAAGTCTGGGTAGTACATCCGGCACCGTCTTGCCAGGCTGGTCCTGTCGTCTACTTCCCACCACTCCAACGGATCTAGATCGGGGAAATCCTTGAGCCGCAGCCCCCGCCTCCAGCACTGCTGGTCCTTTCGGAATGACGATACTTCCCACAGGACGCCGAGGGTCGCCTTATGGATCAGCACGGCTTGCCACCTCCATCATCCGCTGGTAGGTTTTGGAGTCTATACTGTCTCCAATGGTGTTGCCGCCGGCCTCCCGCCCCCGGCTCAGAAGCCCCCGGAGATCTGTCTGTGCGCGCCGGCGCTGTGCAGGCTTGTAGGGCGCAGGCTCCGGCAGGGCGAACACGTCTACACCCCGATAGTTCCGGCGGTAGGCGCGGACGGTACTCTCTGACATCCCAAGTTGCCGTGCCGCCTCGGCGGCTGATAGATCCCCCAGTCGCAGGACCTCATAGGCGATCCGGGGCATGTCCCCCACGGGCTGGTCACGGCAGACAAGGCGGTAGTAAACAGCGGGAGCAATGGCCAGCTCCTCCGCCACCTCTCGCTCGCTTCGTCTCAACCAATCCTTCCTACGGGGGCGGTGGATCGCCCGGCTGGCGGGCAAGGACGGTGAGACGGCGGACAGCCGCCCCACGATTTGGTCGTTGCCGCGCTTGATGGTGGATCGATAGACGCCGAGGTGCGCGCTGATCTCCCCCATGGTGGTACCGTCGCTGAGCAGATAGTACAAGTACTCGCGTTGCCGCTCCGTCAAGATCTCCGTGGATTCCGTGAAGCGCAAGAAATCGAAACCATCCTCCCCCACGCACTCCCGGGCCTGGAGGGCTGCCAGGACGCCCCGCTCCAGCTTGCGGAGGGCCTGCTTGGCCACACGGCAGACGGTGGAGCGGTTGATCCCCCTCCGCCTGGCGATCTCCGCCAGAGAAAGGCCGTCTTGGTACCGCGCCATAACAGTCTCAAGCTGCATGGGAGTGAGGGAGGAGATGGCCTGCCGGAGCGCTTTCGTCAAAAGGTCTGCCTGCCGGGCGGTGGCCTCCTGGGTCTGGTGGCTCAGCTCCGACCAGGTGGTGCCCTGGATATCTGCCCAGGTCGCGCCACACCTTTCGAAAAAATCAAAGCCCACGCTTCCTGTTTGGATGGTCGTGCGCCTAACAGCTTTATGCCGGCGCTCCTGCGGCGGCCGCAGCACGTCCACCTGGGCGCAAGCGTCCCGATACATGTCCCGGAGGATACGGAGCCGATCCGTCTGGCGCAGCCGCTCGCTGCCGTCGGTACATCTATCCAGCAGCGCTCTGACCTCCTTGATCCTCTGGTACAAGTTATCTTTTTGTGTGATAGCCTCTTGCAGATCCATTGCAACACCTACCTTCCGTCACATCCGCGTGCGGCTTCACTCAGTTGCCCTGGCCAATGGCGGACAGAACAACGCAGCCCTCGTATGCGCTGGGGCTATGCAGCGTGATACTGCCGTCGCTCTCATTTGTCGCATACGTCTGGACAGCCGCCCAGGTGTTCGTAACATGCGCCCCGTAGTGTAGGGAAAAGGCTTGGCAATCGATGATGTCGCCTGTCAAGCCGTGGTCGGAAGCCGGGATGGACAACGTGCTCTCCGACGCGCCAGCCGTCCAATCACCCGTCACAAAGGTCCTGGCATACGACATGCTTCCTCCGCCAGTGGTGGGATTGAGGTGGATCCGCTTGTTCTCGCCATCGACGACCGTATCTACATACAGTCCCCCATCATTGGTCAGATAAAATCTGCCATCCTGGAAGGGGGTGATCTCTGTGGAGATACGGGAGCTGTCCCCCTTCACTATGTTAAATTGCGCCATGAATTACCTCCGTTTCACAAAAGCTTTCAAAAAAAATGATCCGCCGGAGATGGCGGACCAATCATGTGTATCCATCAAATCAGATCACTGACGTCGATATTCAGCGCCTCCTCCAGGCGTTTCGCCAGTGTGTCGCACTTGGCGCCAACCTGCTGGAGCTGGCTTGCCAGATAGGCGATCTTACGCTCCATATCTAACGACGTCTCATACAATTTTCCCTCCAGCTGGACAGACGTTGGGCCGATCAGCCTCTCACGGAGCTCAGCCTCCGACAGTTCCTCCCACACGCCGCCCTTCTCGATATAGAGACGCCCCATCATAGCAGGTCTCCCAAATCAATGCTGAAGCCGTCCTTCAGGAGCTCCCGCATCCTCTCCACTTCCCTGACCAATCGCTGGACGGTTTCCTCCAGGCTGGCAAGCCTGTGCCAATAGTCCTCCTGGCCCGTGTATGTAATGGTCATGGGGGGAAGGGTCTCCCACAGCCCCGTGGGGACCGTGTGAAGCAATTCCTGTGATGTTATGCTTAACGTACCAGCAGAAATTGTCGCGCTGCTGTCATCCATTCCGGTCACATTCCCTCCTCATATGTATTCGTAGTCGATCAGGTGCCAGTAGCCCTTCTCGTCCTTGTAGGGGTCCCTGGTACAGAGAATAATGTCACCCGCTTTCACCGGCTTGGCGCTGTACAGCTTCGGGTCCAGCGTCAGACTGGCCGTCCTCCCCGAGCCAATGGACATGGTGTTGACTTTATACTTCCATACGCCGCCGCTTTTTCCCCAGCGGTTCTCAATGGCGTAGCACTCCCGGATGAACAGCTTGCGCCGGTCCTCCGGCTTCCCGGTGGTCATATCCACGTAGCCCAGTATGTCCAGTTGGTTCTGCGCCATCA
>DXDV01000272.1 GCA_019115345.1 Candidatus Intestinimonas stercorigallinarum
AGAGGAAGCGATGGGCCTCACGATCAGGCTTGACAATGACGGCGACGGCATAATTGAAATTGACGAGGGCGAGGGCGAGGAGATCAGCAGATACTTCACTGTGGAGCTCCTCAAGGATGGTAATCTGAATGACGGCTTCACCTTCACCATTACCGGCAACACCAGCGGCGACCATATTTGGGCCAAATCCGGCATGTCCGGCAAAGTGATCGTGAACTACAATGCCATCGTGAACAAGTTCGCTGTTGTCGGCGGCGTCGGCAACCCCAACGAAGTGGACCTGGAGTTCTCCAACAACCCCAACACCGATAGCACCGGCGAGACCCCCAAGGACATTGTCACCTCCTTCACCTATCAGCTGAATGTCACCAAGGTGGATGGAAAGGATGAGAATGTTAAGCTGGAGGGCGCCCGCTTCGCCCTGTACCGCCTGGTAGCCGACCCGGATGGTGGCCAGAAGAAGGAGTACGTCAAGATCGACGCCGACAACAAGGTTTCCGGCTGGCAGGAGACTCTGCCCACCAACGGCAACATCGTGACCGATGTAAATGGCAGGATGTCCGTGATCGGCCTGGACGCCGGCACCTACTACCTCACCGAGTGCGTGGCCCCCGACGGCTACAACCTGCTGGACGCGGACGTGCAGATCACGATCACCGCTGAATACAGCAAGGACGGCAAGACCATTGAGAAGCTGACCGTTACTGTGGACGATGGGGAACCCACTAATGGAACTACGGAGGATGGCGAATTTACCGGCGAGCTGGAAGTCACTGTGAAGAACTTCAGCGGCGTCGAGCTGCCCGGCACCGGCGGCATCGGCACCACCATCTTCTACACCCTGGGCGGCCTGCTGGCCGTGGGCGCCGCGGTGTTCCTGGTCACCAAGAAGCGCATGAGCGGCGTGGAGGAGTGAGCCCTCCGGCCCCCGCGTATCTCTGAATGAATAAGACCTGTCGCCCCGGGGAGGGTCTCCCTCCCCGGGGGTACGACAGCGAGGAGAGTCCTATGAAAAAGAGCCGCGCATCCACCGTCATTCTCATCATCGTCTTTCTCGTGGGTCTCTCCTTGCTGCTGTATCCCAGCCTCAGCGACTACTGGAACTCCTTCCGCCAGAGCCGGGCCATCGCCAGCTACGTGGAGTCGGTGAGCCATCTGGACAACCAGGAGTATCAGGCCCTTCTGGAGGAGGCCAGGGCCTACAACGCCTCCCTGGTGGGGGACAAAACCCGGTTCAGCCCCACTGAGGAGGAGCTGGCCGAGTATCTCACCCTCCTGGGTTCCACCGGCGCCGCCGTGGGCTATGTGGAGATCCCCGCCATCAAGCTCACCCTTCCCATCTACCTGGGCACCAGCGAGACCGTCCTTCAGGTGGGGGTGGGCACCATGGAGGGCTCCTCCCTCCCCATCGGCGGCGAGAGCACCCACGCCGTCCTCACCGGACACCGGGGCCTCCCCTCCGCCACCCTCTTCACCGACCTGGACCGCCTGGTCCAGGGCGACATGTTCCACATCCACATCCTCAATGAGACCTGCACCTATGAGGTGGACCAGATCCTCATCGTGGAGCCCGCCGAAATGGACGCCCTGGAGATCGTGGAGGGGGAGGACTACTGTACCCTGGTCACCTGCACCCCCTACGGCGTCAATTCCCACCGGATGCTGGTCCGGGGACACCGCATCGAGACCCCCGAGGACGCCGTCTTTGTACAGGTCTCCCCGGACGCTTTGCAGATGGACCCCCTCTTCATCGCCCCCTTCGTGGCGGTGCCCATCCTGCTGGTCCTGCTGCTGTTCCTTCTCTTCGGCGGCCAAAAGCGCTCCGCCAAATCCAATTCTCATCAAAAAGCGCAAGCAAAGAAAGGTGGTAATTCTGGTGACGACGATCAGAAAGTGGATCGCTAGCCTGTGGGCGGCGGCGCTGTGCCTGTCCCTGTTGGTCCCCACCGCCGGCGCCTATGCCCGGGTGGACGTGGATCAGCCTGTCTCCCTCACCCTCAACTTCTACGACAAGGAGCGCTCCTTCGCCTTCGAGGGTATGGAGGTCAGCATCTACAAGGTGCTGGATATGACCGACGCCGTGCGGTTCATCCCCGATACCGGCGGGCCCTTCGCCAGTTATAATGGCGAGATCAACTGGCAGTTTCCGGAGGAGAGCGAGATCAGAGAGCCCGGCATGACGGAAGAAGCGTTTGAGACGGCCTGGACCAACGCTTGGAAGGAGTCTTGGGACTCCCTGACCTCCACCCTGGTGAACTACCTCTCCGCCGACGACAGCATCACCCCCACCGCCACCGGCGAGGTGGCCGTGGTGAACAAGGGCGCCGACAATGAGACCGGTCAGGTGGTCTTTGACAAGGACAGCGCCGGGAAAGAGCTGAAGCCGGGCGTCTATCTGGTGATCCCCGCCGGCATCACCGACGGCCGGTACACCTATATCCCCGAATCCTACCTGGTGTCCCTGCCCAACCTGGATAATGACAGCAACTGGGATTATAGCGTGGCCATTCAGGACAAATTTGAACGCGATTATGATCCCCCCGGAAGCGGAGGAACCACCATCAACCGCAACGTCCTGAAGGTCTGGGAGGACGGCGGCAGCGAGGACCGGCCTGTGAGCGTGACCGTGCGGCTCCTCCGGGACGGCAAGGTCTTTGACGAGGTGGAGCTCAGCGAGGACAATGACTGGCGTTACAGTTGGACGGGACTGAGCCGGGACTACGAGTGGACCCTGGTGGAGGTGGACGTGCCCAGCGATTACACCGTGGAGATCGTCCGGGAAGGCACCACCTTCGTGGTGACCAACAGCACCGATGATACGCCCGGCACCACCCCGCCTACCACCCCGCCTACCACGCCGCCTACCACCCCGCCCTCCACCGAGCCGCCCACGGAGGAAATCCCCGACGATTCCACCCCCCTGGACCCAGGCCCCCCCGAGGCCCCCAGTGACGAGACCATCATCGACGGCGATGTGCCTCTGGGGTCCCTGCCCCAGACCGGCACCCTCTGGATGCCCGTGCAGATCCTGGCCGTGGTGGGCATCCTGCTCTTCTCCATCGGCTGGCTGGATATGAGGCGGCAGAAGCGCCATGAGAAGTAAGCGCGCGATTTTCTTCCTGGCGGCGGGCGTCCTGTGCCTGACCGCCGCCGCCTCCCTGGCGGGCTACAACCTCTGGGACGAGCAGCGGGCCGATACCTCCGCCCAGGCCGCCGTGGCGGTCCTCCGGCACGAGATCCCAGAGGAGCCCGAGGTCACCCAGCCCCTGGTCCCAGAGCCCCAGCCCATGATGACCGCCGTGGAGATCGACGGGCGCTACCACATCGGCCTGCTGGAGATCCCCGCCCTGGACCTCACCCTGCCCGTCCAGAACTCCTGGAGCGAGGAGCAGCTGAAGTATTCCCCCTGCCTCTATGAGGGCAGCCTCTCCGACGGTATGATCATCGCCGGACACAACTACCGCTCCCACTTCGCCAAGCTCAATACCCTCCCCGTGGGTGAGACCATCTACTTCACCGACGTGGACGGCAACCGCTGGACCTACACCATCGCCGCCACCGAGATCATCCCCGGATACGACGTGGAGGCCATGACCTCCGGCGATTGGGACCTGACCCTCTTTACCTGCACCTACGGCGGACAGGAGCGCTATACCGTCCGCTGCACCCTGGCCACGGGCCTTTGAACCACAGAGGAAAACAAAAGCAGACGCTCACAGATCTGTGAGCGTCTGCTTTTACTTTGCGGGGGCGGCGTGGTCAGCCGAGCAGGACCTGGGCCACGGCGGCCTGGAGGTAGTCGATGTCCTCAAAGGTGGTAAAGGGCCCCACGGAAAAGCGGACGGTGCCCTGGGGATAGGTGCCCAGGGTCCGGTGGGCCAGAGGGGCGCAGTGGAGGCCGCAGCGGCTCTGGATGCCGAACTCCCGCTCCAGGCGGTAGGCGCACGCGGCGTTGTCCTTGCCCCGGAAGTCCACCGACACCACACCCACCTGCCGGGCGGCGTCCCCGGGACCCAGCACCCGAAGGCCGTCCTCCTCGTACTCCCGCAGCCGGGCGATGAGATGGCCGGTGAGCCGCCTCTCCCGGCGGGCCAGCGCGGCCCCGTCCTGGCTCTCCCACCAGTCCAGCGCCGCCCCCAGACCGTAGATCCCCGGCAGGTTCAGGGTGCCCGGCTCCAGCCGGTCGGGGAGGAAGGAGGGCATCTCCAAAAGGTCGGATCGGCTGCCCGTGCCCCCGGAGATCAGAGGCTCCAGGGCCTGGGCCAGACGGTCGGTGAGGAGGAGGGCCCCCAGCCCCTGGGGACCCAGCAGCCCCTTGTGGGCGGGGAGGGCCAAGGCGTCGATGCCCATGGCCCCCATGTCCAGGGGGAGGAAGCCGGCGCTCTGGGCGGCGTCCACGCAGAAGAAAATGCCCCGCTCCCGGCACAGCTTCCCCACCGCCTCGATGGGCATGCGGGCGCCGCAGACGTTGGAGGCGTGGGTGAGGACGCACAGCCGCACCTCCGGCGTGAGCAGCTCCGCCGCCTGCTCCAGAAGCAGCTCCCCGGTGGGGGCGCAGGGCAGCCAGCAGAGGTCCACGCCCTGCCCCTCCAGCTGGCGGAGGGGGCGGAGGACGGCGTTGTGCTCCATGGGGGAGAGGGCGGCCCGGTCGCCGGGGCGCAGGAGCCCTTTGAGGACCAGATTGAGGGCGTAGGTGCAGCCGGGGGTGAAGATCACGTTCCGGGGGTCGGGGCCGCCGAAGCGGCGGCACAGCGCTTCCCGGACCTCCAGCACCCGCCCGGCGGCGGCGTAGGCCCCCTGGTAGTCCCCGCGGCCCACGTTGCAGCCCACCCGGGTGAGGTAGTCCGTCATGGCCTCCGCCACCCCGGGGGCCTTGGGGAAGGAGGTGGCGGCGTTGTCAAAATAATAGCTTCGTTCCATCGGGTCGCACCCCCGCCGTTAAAATTCCGATTCCACCGCCAGGCGCACGTTGTAGCCGTCGGCCCGGAGGGTGGGGAGGAGCCGCTCCAGCACGTCGGCGGAGCGGGCGCTGTCGTCCAGCAAGATCCAGGCCTGCCATTCCCGGCTCTCCAGCTGCCGGAGGAGCTGCCGGTAGATGGCGCCGCTGCCCTCCTGGCCGGGGACGGCGTCGATGTCGGTCTCCCAGCACAGCCAGCCCTCGGCGGCGAGGCCGGCGGCCACCGCCGGGTCCTCGGCCAGCACGATTCGGGTGCTGGTCCGGGCCGCGTGGGCCAGGACCTCGTTGGCCTGGGAGAGGGTCTCCCGGGCCTGGTCCAGACTGCCGGCGTCGGTGATGAGCCCCACCATATGCCCATCGCCCACCGCCTGCCGGATCAGGTCGTCCTGCTGGGCCACCCGGTCGGCGGGCACCAGCAGCAGCGCACCCCAGCCGTAGTCCCGGAGCCGGTCCAGCATGTCCGGGCCGGATTCCCCCGTGTCGCTCCGCACCCCCAGATAGACCCGGACGCCCCCGCGGTCCTGGCCGCTCTCCGTGGGCGGCGTGGAGGAAGGCTCCGGGGTGACGGCGGGGGCGCCGCCGCCGTCGCTGCTGCCGGTGACGGTGCGGTAGTAGTTCTGGAGCTGGATGAGATAGGTGGTGGTGGCCGAGCTCTTGAAGGAGGCGTCGTCCAGGGCCACGTTGTCGGTGCGGATGCGGATGTACGGATAGCTCTTGTCCCCGAACTGGATATTGCTGTAAATATACCGCACCCCAAAGTAGGAGCAGGTGGAGCTGGCCGAGACGTAGATCTGGCCGTTGCGGATGATGGCGGTGGGGGTCTGCCGTTCCCCGTCGGGGATGTAGTCGTAGGAAAGGCCGGTGCGCAGGTCAAAGGTCAGGTTCTTGGGCTCGGTGTTGTAGAGGGTGAGGGTGTTCTTCACCCGGTCCTGGCCGCCGTTGATGATGCCCAGGCGGATGCCGCCGTTCTGGTTGGCGTCCAGCATGAAGTAGGGGAGATAGATGGTCCCTCCCACGTTGATGGGCATGGTGCTGTCGCTGAGGGGAACGGGGGAGTCGTTGAGGGCCAGGAAGATGACGTTGTCGTCCCACGCCTCTCCGGCGGCCGCCCCCTGGACCAGCACCGCCAGCAGTACGGCGGCGCACAGAGCCGCCAGCAGACGCTTCCGCATGGACCATCCCTCCCCTTTTCCGGTGTTCCCTCCGATTATATCACAGCCCCCGGCCCGGGGTAAAGCCCCGCCCTTGCCGTGGGGCGGCGGATGGGCTATAATCGTGGTGCCGGACGGCATTTTTAATGAGATCTAAAGAAATCCCAAAGGCGGCTTTAGGGGCCGGGGGCTATAATCAGTTAAAAGAAGGAAGCGGGGAGAGGGGGAGGACCATGGCGGTGGCAGTGGAACAGGCCCGGCGGCTCAGCGAGGCCGCCGGGGTGGACGTGATCGCCGCCCTCTCCGCCCTGGAGCGGCAGAACGGGGATGCCCTGGAGGCCATGCTGGAGCTGGAGCGGCTGGGACTGACCGAACCGCCGCCGGGCGGCGGATGCTTCTCCACCCGTCCGGCCGCCGGGGAAGGTCCCCCGCCGCCGGGGGAGAGAGCGGGAGAGCCCGCCCGGGGCATGGTGCTGGTCCTCACCTGGTCCGACCTGTGGCGGGGGCTCAAGGGGCTCTTCCGGAAGAGCCTGGCCACCCGGCTGGAGATCTGGCGGCGGGGAGAGCCGGTCACCACCGTGCCCCTGCTGGTGCTGGTCCTGCTGCTGGTCTGCTTCCCCCGGATCATAGTCCCCCTGCTGCTCATCGGCCTGCCGCTGGGCTTTCGCTACCGCTTCTCCGGCCCTCTGGCGGAGAGAAAGGCGGTCAAGGGCTTCCTGGCCTCGCTGCGGGAGGCCTGGGAGCGGTTTTTGGCGCGGCTGCGCCGCCCATAAGTGGAAATGAGGAGGTGTTCGCCCATGGCGGAACGGATCTTGCTGGTGGAGGACGAGGAGAAGCTCTCCCGGATGGTGGAGCTGGAGCTCCGGTACGAGGGCTACGAGGTGGAGAAGGCCTTCGACGGCCGGACGGGGCTGGAGCGGGCTCTGGCCGGGGACTTCGACCTCATTTTGCTGGACATCATGCTCCCAGCCCTCTCGGGGATGGAGGTCCTCCGGCGGCTGCGGAAGGAGCGGCAGACCCCGGTCATCCTCCTCACCGCCCGGGACGCCGTGGTGGACAAGGTCTCCGGCCTGGACGCCGGGGCCGACGACTATGTGACCAAGCCCTTCGCCATCGAAGAGCTGCTGGCCCGGATCCGGGCCGCCCTGCGCAAGCGTCCCGCCGCCCCGGCGGAGGTCCCCCGGCTCACCTGCGGGCCCTTGTCCATGGACGTGGAGCGCCACGCGGTGCAGGTGGACGGCGCCCCGGTGGAGCTCACCCGGCGGGAGTTCGACCTGCTGCGCTATCTGCTGGAGAACAAGGGGAAGGTCATCACCCGGGAATCCCTGCTGGACAACGTGTGGGGCTTCGACTTCGCCGGGGAGACCAACGCCGTGGACGTCTACATCCGCTTCCTGCGCTCCAAGATCGACGAGCGCTTCGGGGTGAAGATCATCCACACCGTCCGCGGGGTGGGCTACGCCGCCCGGGAGGAGGGCTGACATGGACGTGAACGCCATCGTCTACACCTCGGCCACCGGCTTCACCCGGCGGTACGCCCAGCTCCTCGCCCAGACCACCGGACTGCCCGCTTATGCCCAGGCCGACCCGGCGGGACCGCCGACGGGGACAAAGGTCCTCTATCTGGGCTGGCTCCGGGCCGGGGCCGTCCGGGGGCTGAAGGGGGCCCGGGGCCGCTGGACGCCCGCCGCCGTCTGCGCCGTGGGCATGGCCCCGCCGGAGGGCGTCGATGCGGAGGGGCTGGCCCGGCGGAACGGCCTGGAGGGAGCCCCCCTCTTCTACCTCCGGGGCGGCTACGCCCCCGAGCGGGTGAAGGGACTCTCCCGGGCCATGATGGCCGTTATGACCCGGTCGGTCCGGCGGTCCGCCGCCAAGGGGGACCCCCAGGCGGAGGCCATGCTGCCGGTGCTCCTCCACGGGGCGGACTGGGTGGACCGGGAAAACCTCCGGCCGGTGCTGGACTGGCTGGGCACAGAATAGACTGCCGGGAAGGGGGGGCGGACATGGCCTCCAAAGGGAAAAAGGACCGGGGGGGCATCCGCTCCTCCATCGTCCTGCGGCTGAACCTGCGGCTGTGGCTGCGGCTGCTGGGCATCTACCTCACCACCGACCTGCTCCTCCTCCTGCTGGCCCTGGGGGGGCTGCTGCTGTGGTGCGACCGGCAGTGCGGGGACCTGGCCGGGCTGGTGGAGGAGCGGGGAGCCCCCTCCGCCGAGGCCACCGAGTGGATGGCCGCCGGGAATTACACGGTCTCCGCCCTGGACACGCCACCGGAAGGGGACGGCCTGCGGGTCCTGGGGCGCCTCATCCGCTTCAACGCCCTGGGGCTGGACCTCTTCGGCGAGGGAGAGCGGACCCTGTCCCTGGGGGATGTCCCCCTCTTCTTCGGCTCCTGGAGCGGCCGCCCAGGCCAGGGTGCCTCCTATTCCCTGGCCCTGGCCAACGGCGGGGAGCCCTATGTCATCACACTGGACCTGGAGGGCCCGGTGGGGGTGCTGGCCTATGCCGGGCGCATCCTGCTGGTGTGCCAGCTCTTCGGCCTGCTCCTCAATCTGCTCAAAAACGCCGGTACCATCAAAAAGACCCTCCGGCCCATCCAGGACCTGGCGGCGGCGGCGGCCCGGCTGGGGAACGCCCCCTCTGCCCCCGCCGGCATGTCCCCCAAGGAGCTCTCCGCTCTGGCCGGGCGGCTGGACCAGATCAACGCCTCCCACCTGGACGACCGCATCCCCGTCTCGGGCACCCAGAAGGAGCTCCGGGACCTGGCCGAGGCCATCAACGCCATGCTGGACCGGCTGGAGGCGGCCTACCGGGCCCAGATGCGTTTCGTCTCCGACGCCTCCCACGAGCTGCGCACCCCCATCGCCGTCATCCAGGGCTACGCCAGCCTTCTGGACCGCTGGGGCAAGGACGACCCCGCCACCCGCCAGGAGGCCATCGACGCCATCCGGGCGGAGGCGGAGGCCATGAAGGAGCTGGTGGAGCAGCTCCTCTTCCTGGCCCGGGGGGACAACGACACCATGCAGGTGGAGCTGACCCACTTCGACCTCACCGAGGTGGCCGCCCAGGTCTTTCGGGAGACCGAGCTCATCGACCGGACCCACCCCCTCACCGCCCGCTGGGAGCCGGAGCCGGTGCCCGTCTACGCCGACCTGGGCCTCGTCAAGCAGTGCCTCCGGGTGCTGGTGGACAACAGCATCAAGTATACCCCCGCCGGCGGGGAGATCTCCCTCAAGCTGGAGGCGGCGGAGGGGACCGCCCGGCTCTCCGTCCAGGATGAGGGGGACGGCATCGACCCCCAGAGCCTGCCCCACATTTTCGAGCGGTTCTACCGGGCCGACCAGTCCCGGGACCGCAAGACCGGCGGCACCGGCCTGGGGCTGGCCATCGCCCGGTACATCGCCGAGCGCCACGGGGGGTGGCTGGAGGTCCTCTCCCGCCGCGGGGTGGGCACCCGCATGACTCTGGTGCTCCCCCTGACCCCGGTGCCCGGGGGCGAGGGAGAATGATTTCTCAGGGGTGTTGACGGGCGTTTTCCATCTGGCTCTAAGGCTTCCGGCAACGGAGGGGGAAACCCCTCCGTTTTTTCGTCTAAAACGATATCTTGACTTCACATGATTCTCTGATACAATATGTAGTGCGCCATCAAGGGAGAGACCCTCCCATGCATAGATATCAAAACGAAAGAGGAGACGACGACTATGCCGATCAGTGAAAACGCCCGGGCGGTGCTGGAGCGCCGGTATTTGATCCGGGACGAGCAGGGGCAGCCCACCGAGACCGTGGAGGAGCTCTTCCACCGGGTGGCGG
>DXDV01000273.1 GCA_019115345.1 Candidatus Intestinimonas stercorigallinarum
CGGGAGATGTCCAGCACGTCCTCCTCGCCGGGGTCCTCCTCGGTGATGATGACCTTGTCGGCGTACTTGGCCGAGATCTCCGAGAGGTCCTTCCGCCGGTCCAGGGCCTTTTTCCCCGGGCAGCCGAAGACGATGACCACCCGCTGGCCCGGGTACTCCTCCTTCACCGAGAGGAAGAGCTTTTCAAAGCTCAGGCGGTTGTGGGCGTAGTCCACGATGGCGGTGATGTGGCCGTCGGCGTTCTGGTAGACCTCCATCCGCCCGGGCACCCGGGCCTTCATGAGCCCCACGTAGATGTGCCGCTCCGGGATGCCCAGGCCTTCGCACACGGCGATGGCGGCCAGGGCGTTCTGCACGTTGAAGAGTCCCGGCATGGTGAGCCGGAACTCCCGGCTGAACCGGGGGGTGCGCACCCGGAAGAGGATGTCCCTCCCCTGCTTGCGCACGCCGCTTGCAAAGACGGCGGCGGCGGGGTCGGTCTCGGAGAAGGTGATGAGGCGGCCCCCCGCCTCCCCGGCGGCGCTCAGCACGTCCTCCACCCGCTCGGTGTCCAGGTTGACCACCGACAGGGGGGCGTGGCGGAAGATCTTCAGCTTGGAGGCAAAGTAGTCCTCGAAGTCGGGGTGCTCGATGGGGGAGATGTGTTCGTAGCCGATGTTGAGAAAGACGGCGGCCGAGAGGTCCACGCCGTCCATGCGGTCGTACTTGAGGGCCTGGGAGGAGACCTCCATGGTGAGGTACTCCACCCCGCTCCCCGCGGCGTTGGCGAAGTGGCGCTGGAGGTCCAGGGGCTCCGGAGTGGTGAGGTGGGACTCGAACCGCTCCACCCCGTCGTAGGTGTCGATGGAGGAGATGACCCCGCTCTCCGGCCGCTTCCGGGCGGCGAGATACTCGTCAAAAATATACTTGAGGTAATATGTGGTCGAACTTTTCCCCTTTGTACCGGTGATGCCCACCACATGGAGCTTGGCGCTGGGGTGGTCGTAGTAGAAGTCGGCCAGGAGGGCCATGGCCCGGCGCACGTCGCTCACCTGGAGGCAGGGGGCGTCCCCGGCCTCGGGCCAGACATGGTCGGAGAGGTAGGCGAAGGCCCCCTTCTGGAGGGCGTCGGAGAGGTACTCCCCCTTGAAGTGGGCCCCCTTGACGATGAAGAGGGTGCCCGGCCGGACGTTCTGGGAGTCGCAGGAGACCAGCGCCACGGGGGTGGCCAGGAGGGCGGCGCTGAGGGCCTGCCGGCCGGTGAGGAGCCCCTCCCTCTGGAGGAGCTGCCAGTAGTCGCCCAGGGGGCGGATGGGAAGTTCCATGGTAGATCACCTCATGATTCGTTATCGCAGGAGGGTGTTTTCCAGCTCCACCGTCTCCATGCCGCCGCCGGAGGAGAAGTAGTACTCCAGGATCTCGGCGGCGATGCTGGCCAGCAGGGAGCCGGAGCCGCCCTTTTCCACCACGATGGCCAGGGCGATCTCCGGGTCCTCATAGGGGGCGAAGGCCACGAAAAGGGCGTTGGACTCGGTGCTGCTGCTCACCTGGGCGGAGCCGGTCTTGGCGGCCACCTGGACCCCCAGGTCGGCAAAGTAGGTCCGGGCGGAGCCCTCGGTGGTCACCTTCAGCATGCCCTCGGTGACGGCGGCGAGGTTCTCCTCCTCGATGTCCAGCTGATTGAGGACCTCCGGCTCATACCGCTCCACCACCTGGGTGTAATCGCTGGACTTGACCTCCTTGAGGAGGTGGGCGGCGTAGTGGGTGCCGCCGTTTGCCAGGGTGGCCACGTAGTTGGCCAGCTGGAGGGGGGTGAAGCGGCTGTTGCCCTGGCCGATGGCGGCGGGGAGGGTGTTGCCCTCGTACCAGGTCTGGCCCTGGCTCTCGGTGTACTCGGGGCCGTCCATCCAGCCCGTCTCCTCGGAGAGCTCGATGCCGGTGGACTCCCCCAGGCCGAACATGGCGGCGTACTCCTCCAGCAGGCTGATGCCCAGCCGGCGGCCGGCGTCGAAGAAAAAGACGTTGCAGGAGTCCCGGATGGCCTCGGTGACGTTCACCAGGCCGTGGGTCCTGTAGCCGCCGCTGTCGCGGTAGATCCAGCACTGGGGCTGGTAGTCGTCCCAGTAGCGGTAGCGGCCGGTGTCCAGGATCTCGGTGTCCGGCTCGATGATGCCCTCCTCCAGAGCGCCGATGGCGGTGACCATCTTAAAGGTGGAGCCGGGGGGGTAGACCTGCCGGGTGGCCCGGTTGAGGAGGGGCTGCAGGGGGTCGGTGAGGAGGTCGTTGTAGTTCTGGGTGTAGGTGGTGAGGTCGAAGGTGGGGTAGGGGGCCATGGCCAGCACCCCGCCGTCGCTGACGTCGATGACCACTGCGGCGCCGCCCTGGGTGTCCTCCGACTCCAGGGACTCGATGCCGCTGGCCAGGGCCCGCTCCACCGCCTCCTGGAGCTTGATGTCCAGGGTGAGGAACACGTTGTCCCCCGGGTCGGGGGCCATCACCTCGCCGGTGGTCTGATCCACCACCCAGTTGTCGTCCCCGCTGACCACCTTGCCCTGGTCGTTGGTCTCGATGTTCCGCTTGCCGGGGGTGCCGTGGAGGTAGGACTCGAAGGCCTGCTCCACCCCCTCCTTGCCCACGGTGGCGTTGTAGGCGTAGCCCAGGTCCTGATAGACGCTCCACTCGTCGGCGTATATGGGTCCCACCCGGCCCAGCAGGTGGGCGGCATAGGCGGTGTTGTACTCCCGGGCGGTGGTGGTGACGATGTTGACGCCGGGCAGGCCGGCCTCCTTCACCCGGACGATGAAGGGGATGTCCACATCCTGGGCAAAGACGTAGTCGTTGTAGGTGATCTCCCGGCCCCGGAGGGTGAGCTCGTAGCGCACCCCGGCCAGGGCCCGGGCCTCTGCGTCGGACAGGAGGGGGTCGATCTCATAGTATTCCCGCAGCCGGGCCAGGAGATCCCCGGCGTCGGCGGCGCTTCCCCCCTCCCCCGCCTGGGCGGCGTCGGCCTCCTCCCGGCTGGGCAGCACGTCGGTCCACTTCAGGCTCTCGGCCAGGGCGTAGAGGTTGGAGACGGCCCCGGAGGTGGCGGTGTCAAAGGTAAAGACGAAGGGGGCCTCGGCGGACACGGGGAGGGTGTCGGTCCAGGTCACCCCCTCAGTGCGGCAGATGTCCAGCAGCTCGATGAGGGTGGCGTTGGCGTCCTCCATGAAGGAGGTGTCCAGGCTCACGTTGTAGCTCTCCCGGTTGCCCACCAGCAGCCGGCCGTACCGGTCCAGCAGGTTCCCCCGGCTGGCCTCCACCGTCTCGGTCTTGGCGATCTTGCGGCGGGATTGGGCCAGGTAGTCGGCGCCGTGGACGTACTGGAGGTCGTAGAGGACCCAGACAAAGACCAGGAGGATGACCACAAGGGCGCCCACGATGCCGCGGACCCGCCATTGGAATTGCTTGCCGTCCATGGGGACTCCTTTCTATACGGGGGTGGCGCTCACACGGGCTTGGGCACCCGGCGGTGGACCCAGGCGAACCAGGGGTAGATGGGGCAGACGAAGCACAGGGACCAGACCAGCTCCGGCAGGGCCACCCGCAGCAGGGCGTAGAGGTCGGCAAGGCCGGTGAAAAGGCCGCCCACCACCTGGCACAGAGCCAGCAGGGTCAGTCCGGCGGCGCAGCAGAGGAGGCAGCCGCCGAAGTTCCGGCGCAGGGCGTACTGGGCGGCGGCGCCGGCCCCCCAGCCCATGAGGCACAGGCCCAGGGTCATGCCCCCCCAGCCGCCGTAGTAGACGGCGTCGCAGAGGACGCCCACCCCCAGTCCGAAGCCGGCGCCCCCCACCGCCCCCTCCAGCA
>DXDV01000274.1 GCA_019115345.1 Candidatus Intestinimonas stercorigallinarum
TTGGCCGCCCGCGGGCGGCCAAAGGCCGCCCCTACAAATTCTGCGGGGCAAAACAAAACGCCTCACCCCTGCGTGTATCAGGGGTGAGGCGTCACAATTCCATACGTCCCACGGTTCCACCCTGCTTGCCAGAAGCGCGGAGCGCCCGGGAACAGGCGCGCAGCGTGACATCTGGCCGCTTGTGTCCCACTGTAACGGGCGGGTCCCGTCCCGGTCCTCCCGGGCGGCTCAGGAGTGGTACAGCCGCCGCGCGCACAGGGCGCTTTCACCATCCGCGCCCCTCTCTGGGTGCCGCTTTCGCGGTTTCTTCTCCGTCAAAGCCATTTCAACGCCGTTACTATATCACCAAAAAAGAAGGCTGTCAAGGGTACGCTCGGGGATAACTCGCTCTTGAGAAGGCGTGAAGAAAAGATAAAGTTTTCCGGTCGCCCTCAGGAGGAGCGGCGGTAGCGGATGGAGAGGCTGCCCCGCCCCAGGGGCAGGCGCAGGTCCAGCCGGTTGGGGAAGGGGGAGGGGAGAGCCTGGTCGGGGCCGTCCCGCAGGAGGGCGTCCATGCGAAAGACGGAGAGGAGGAACCCCGCCAGGAGGCTGTTGGTCAGCAGGTAGGCTGCGCCGAAGGAAAGAAAGGGGAGGGAGAGGGGCCCCAGAGGAGAATAGCCCAGGTTGAAGAGCAGGTAAAGCACGCCTTGCAGGAGGAGGGGGAGGAGGGCGGAGAGGGCCAGGAGCTTCCCCGAACGGCTCCGGAGCCGCCGCACCCGCCGCAGCAGCAGAAGGGCGGCCAGGGCCAGAAGGGCGGCGGCAAAGGGGAAGACCCACCGGCCCAGCATCTGGGCCAGGAAGGCCAGAAAATAGTCGCAGGCATTGTCGGAGAAGAAGGGGGAGAGGAGGGTCCCTTCCCGCAGGCCCAGGTAGAGATAGCCGGCCCCCATGGGGTCCCGCTCCGGGTGGAGAAAGACGGTCAGCCGATCCAGGAGGCCGGGGCACTGGAGGAGCAGGAGGCCCGCCAGGGCCAAAGCGGGGCCCCAGGCCAGGAGAAGGCCCCTCCCCCGCCCCACCGCAAACCAGCCCAGGCCCACCGCCGCTCCCAGGGTCAGCAGCATGGTCCCGGCGGCCACCGCCCCGGAGGCGGCGCTGGAGAGCCCCACAGCGGCCAGGGCCAAGGCCCCCAGGCCGCTGAGGAGGACGGTCCCGCCGCCCCGGCCCCGAAGCCGGTATAGGAGGGCGGCGTAGGGGACCGGCGTCAGAAGGGTCAGATAGGTGACCAGGGACCGGGCCCGGAGCCAGGGGAGGGCCATCCAGGCGGCCAGACAGACGGCCGCCGTCAGCCCCAGGGCGGCTCCGGCCGCCCACCGACGCCGGAGGAGCAGGGTGCAGTCGGAAAACCACAGCCCCGCCAGGACCCCCGCGGAGAGCAGCGCCCCGAAGCCCTGCCGCCGGAAGTAGTAGTCCGCCTCACTGTCCTGGAGGAACCGGGCCGACAGGTACTGGAGGAGGAGTCCCGCCAGCAGGAGGAAGAGCACCCCCAGGGCCAGGCCCCAGCGGTTTTGGGGCCGGTGGAGCCGGTCCAGGTCCCGGCCCACCGTCTCCGGGTCTCCCATCTCGGCCACCGCCCGGTCCAGGGCGGCCTCCTCCTCCAGGCCCTGGGCCTGGAAGTCGGCGGCCTGGTCGGCAATGTGGTCGGAGAGCTCCCGCAGCAGGGGCCTCCGGGCCCGCCGCCAGCGGATCTGGGCCCCCACGGCGGCGAGGTAATCCCCCAAAACTTCATGCGCCACAGGTCACGCCCCCTTCCAGCACCCCCCGGACCCCGTCGGCGTAGGTCCGCCACTGCTCCGCCTGCTCCGCCAGGGCTCCCCGGCCCGCCGGGGTGATGGCGTAGTACCGCCGCGTCCGGCCCCCGGCCACCCCGTCCCGGGAGGAGACGTAGCCCTGGGCCTCCAGGGTGTGGAGGAGGGGATAGAGGGTCCCCGCCTTCAGGTCGAAGACGTGGTTGGACCGCTCCCGCAGGGCGGCGATCATCTCATAGCCGTACATCTCCCTCTGGGAGAGGAGGGAGAGGAGCAGCATCCCGGTGCCCCCGGGGACATTCTTTTCCCGTGCCATGGCGAGACCCCCTGATAGATAGATTATCTATCTATTATTATATCGGCCATCTATCTATTGTCAAGAGCAAAAAGGCCGGAGGCCACGGGCACTGTCCGCAGCCTCCGGCGTGGAGCGGTAAGTCGGGCGGGAGCCGGGAGGGGTCAGGGGGTGGGGAGGGAAGGGTCGGGCTCCTCACCGGCGGAGATGTAGACCTCCTCGCAGGCCCGCTGGGCCATAATCAAAATCATGTGGGCCTTCTCATACTCCCCCTCCTCCAGGGCGTTCACGCTGTCGGTGTAGGCGTTGAACAGCATGTGGTACAAGGTCCGGTACAGCTCCTCCATGTCAAACCCTTCTTTCGCTTTAATGAGTTGCAATTCGATTATAAATACGAATAAATAATATGTCAAGATGGATTTCAATTATATGGTTGGTTATACTTTTTACTTCCAATGCCTATGATTTTCACGAAGGTGAGAAACATGGACTTGGATTATTCGGAAATCGGGAAAAGGATCGCAAATCGGCGGAAACAATTAAAGCTGAAACAGGCGGAAGTGGAGGAAAAAGCCGATATTGGGTACAAGTATCTGTCCAATATCGAGCGTGGACTTTCCATCCCCTCCACGGAGGTCATCATGCGCCTGGCCATGGCGCTGGAGACCACCCCGGACGAATTCCTGGTGGGCACGGCCCGGAACACCGGGGAGCGATGGCGGGAGGTGGCCGAGCTGCTGCGGGACATGGATGAAAAGCAGCTGGCCCTGGCCGGAAGCCTCCTCGCCTGGCTCAGGCAGCAGTCCCTCTGAACGAACGTAAGCCCGGCTCGCGGAGCGTTCCGGGCTTGCGGCTTTTCCCCACAGGCAGTATAATGAGGGGGAAGAATCAAAAATGGGGGAATGGGCGGATGGATACCATGATCATCGGCATCGCCGGCGGCACCGGCTCCGGCAAGACCACGCTGACCGAAAAGCTCAAGGCGGAATTCAAGGGGGACGTGAGCGTCCTCTACCACGACAACTACTACAAGTCCCACAGCGACATGCCCTACGAGGAGCGGGCCAAGCTCAACTACGACCACCCAGACGCCTTCGAGACCGAGCTGATGATCCGGGACATCCAGGCCCTCCGGCGGGGGGAGACGGTCCGCTGCCCCGTCTACGACTACACCATCCACGACCGCTCCGGGGAGACGATGGAGGTGCGCCCCACCAAGGTCATCCTGGTGGAGGGCATCCTTATCTTTGAAAACCAGGCCCTCCGGGAGCTCATGGACATCAAGATCTTCGTGGACACCGACGCCGACGTGCGCATCCTCCGGCGCATCATGCGGGATGTGAAAAAGCGGGGGAGGAGCCTGGATTCGGTGGTCAAGCAGTACCTCACCACCGTCAAGCCCATGCACGAGCAGTTCGTGGAGCCCTCCAAGCGCTTTGCCGACATCGTGGTGCTGGAGGGCGGCCACAACCTGGTGGCCCTGGACATGATCATCCAGCGCATCCGCAGCCATGTGGCGGGGTGAGCGGCCGCCGGAAGAGGTTTTTTTCACGGCGGGCGGGAACTTTTTTCCCCGCCCGCCGTCCAATCAACAGTCCCGCCCGCCGGAGACCCCGGGGCGGGGCTTTTTCCGGGCCGGAGGGCCCTGCTGAGACCGGTCCCGGACGGGTGTGCCGTCCGGGCGACATTCTGCTGAACTGAGGTGTATCCCGCTTGGTCTTTTCCAGCCTGCTCTTTCTCTTTCTCTATCTGCCGGTGGTCCTCCTGGTCTACTACCTCTCCCCCCTGAAGTGGCGCAACGGCGTGCTGCTCCTCTTCAACCTGGTCTTTTACGGCTGGGGAGAGCCCACCTATATCGTCCTGATGGTCTTTACCATCACCGCCGACTATGCCGCCGGCCTGCTGGTGGACCGGTACAAGCGGCAGGGACGGGACCGGGCCGCCCGGACGGCGGTGGCCGCCGCCCTGGTGCTCAACCTGGCCATCCTGTTCTTCTTCAAGTACTGGGACCTCATCGCCGCCACCCTCCAGGGCTTCGGGGTGGACCTGCTGCCCACGCTGGGCCTCTCCCTGCCCATCGGCATCTCCTTCTACACCTTCCAGACCATGACCTACCCCGTGGACCTCTACCGGGGGGACGCCGGGGTGCAGCGGAACCTGGTGAACTTCGGCACCTTCGTCACCCTCTTCCCACAGCTCATCGCCGGCCCCATCCTCAAGTACAAGGAGCTGGCCGACCAGGTGGACCAGCGGACCTACCGGGTGGAGCAGTTCGCCAACGGCGTCCACATCTTCGTCATCGGCCTGGGGAAAAAGGTGCTGCTGGCCAACAACCTGGGCCAGCTCTGGGACGCCTACCTGGCCATGCCCGTGGAGGAGCTCACCGTCCTGGGCGCCTGGCTGGGGGTGGCCGCCTTCTCCCTCCAGCTCTACTTCGACTTCTCCGGCTACTCCGACATGGCCGTGGGCCTGGGCCGGATGCTGGGTTTCGAGTTTTTGAAGAACTTCGACTACCCCTATATCTCCCGCTCCGTCACCGAGTTCTGGCGGCGCTGGCACATCTCCCTGGGCTCCTGGTTCCGGGAGTACGTCTATATTCCCATGGGGGGCAACCGGGTCAGCGGCGGGCGGCTGTGCTTCAACCTGCTGGTGGTGTGGGGCCTCACCGGCCTCTGGCACGGCGCCAGCTGGAACTTCCTC
>DXDV01000004.1 GCA_019115345.1 Candidatus Intestinimonas stercorigallinarum
GGGGCGGCGATGGGCACCACGTCGAAGCCCCGGGGGTCCAGGGCCCAGGAGAGGCGGCGGATGGCGCCCCCCTTGCCGGCGGCGTCCCAGCCCTCGAAGCCGATGACCACCGGCACCTTCTCCCGGTAGAGGCGGCTGTGGAGCTTGGCCAGGCGCTTTTTCTCCTTTTTGAGGGCGGCGTCATAGTCGTCCTCGGAGACCTTGGGGCTCAGATCCACCTGATCCAGCCGGGGCATGTCCAGCAGGGGCCAGGGCGCCCGCTCCGCCGGGGCCGGTCTGGGGACGCCGCGGACCAGGGCGTCCGCCAGGGCTTCCTTCACCGTCCGCAGCACCTCCAGGACGCCGCTCCCCTTCTCCTCGTTCCACACCACGTGCCAGGGGGCGTGTGGGGTGCTGGCGGCCTGGAGGAGGAGATCCAGCTTCTCCTTTCGCCGGACGTAGTCCCGATTCTGCCGCCAGTCCCGGTCGGTGACCCGCCAGGCGGTGTCGTCGTCCCCCGCCAGCTCCTCCAGGCGGCGGCGCTGCTCCGCCTGGCCGATGTGGAGGAAGAACTTCAGGAGGAGGTAGCCGTCGTCGCACAGCTGCCGCTCGAAGATGTTGAGCTCCTCCACCAGCGCGCCCGTCTCCTCCGGCGCCTCCTCCATCCGCTCCAGGGCCCGGCCCAGCCAGCTCCGCTCCAGCACCGCCAGCTGCCCCTTGGCGGGCAGACCCTTCCAGAAGGGCCAGAGGAGGGGCCGCCGCTTTTCCTCGTCGGTGGCGGGGCCGTAGGCAAACACCTGGTAGTTCCGGGGGTCCAGCCGGGCGATGGTCCGGGCGATGACGCTCCCCTTCCCCGAGGCGCTCCACCCCTCAAAGACCAGCAGCACCGGGATGCCGGCCTCCTTGATGGGCTGCTGCAAGGCCTCCAGCGCCCGCTCCAGCTCTTTGCGCTCCCTCTTCCAGTCCCTGTCCCCGGCCACGGCGCGGCTGTGCATCCTCTCCTGTTCCAGCATGGACCATGCTCCTCTCCCGCCCCTTGCCCGGGGCAAAATTTTCTGCTATAATAATAACATTAAATAAAAGTTAGGAGTTTTATCATGTTTTCCCCCCGGCAGCGCGCAAAGACCTTCCTTTGTACCTACGGCCTCATCCTTCTGGGCTCGGCCATCCTGTCCTTCGGGCTCTACAACGTCCACGAACAGACCCAGGTCACCGAAGGCGGCGTGCTGGGCATGACCCTCTTCCTCCAGCACTGGCTGGGACTCACCCCCGCCATCACCAGTCCCGTCATGGACATCGCCTGCTACCTGCTGGCCTGGCGCTTCCTGGGCAATTCCTTCGCCCGGTACGCCGTCACCGCCAGCCTGGCCTTCGCCGCCTTCCACGCCCTGTGGGAGCGGTTCCCGCCCCTGCTGCCCGATCTGAGCGCCTATCCGGTGGCCGCCGCCGTCGTGGGGGCCCTCTTCGTGGGGGTGGGCGTGGGGCTGGTGGTCCGCATCGGCGGCGCCTGCGGCGGGGACGACGCCCTGGCCCTCACCATCTCCCACCTCTCCCGGTGGCCCATCGCCCGGTGCTATCTGATCACCGACCTCACCGTGCTGGCCCTCTCTCTGAGCTATATCCCCCTCTCCCGCATTTTATGCTCCCTCATCACCGTCACCCTCTCCTCCTTCCTCATCGGCCGCATCCAGCTGGCAGGCCGGGGACCGGAGCCGGAGACCGAGCCGGCGCGGTGATCGGGACCGTCTATACGCCGACGGGCGCACCAAACCAATGGTGCGCCCGTTTTCCGTCTCCGGAAGGACCGCGGTCAGCGGTCCCATTTCTGAATGAGGGCCATAAGCTCCTTTTCGAACTGGGCCAGGTCCTTGTTGGTGCCGCCCTTGTTGTGGCGGATGGCCTCCATAAGGTCCTGCCCGGCGGCTTCCAGCTTCCGGTAGGCCGGGGAGCCGGAGGCGGCCACCGGCTTGGGGGGCAGAGGCACGCCGGCGGAGAGCATCCGGTCGGCAGAGAGGTCATAGACCTCCTCATACTCGGCGGCGTGGGCGGCGAGTCCGGCGTCCCGGAGCTTCTGGGCGAAGATCTCGGTGACCGAGGCCTCTCCGTGGACCACGAAGATATGCCGGGGCTTGGGGGCGTAGTGTCTGGCCCAGGCCAAAAGGTGGTCCCGGTCGGCGTGGGAGGAGAGGCCCTTGAAGTTGACGATGCGGGCGTTGACGGCGATCTCCTCCCCGAAGAGCTTCACCTGCCGGGCTCCCTCCAGCAGGGCCCGGCCCAGGCTGCCCTCGGCCTGATAGCCCACAAAGACGATGGCGCACTCCTTCCGCCACAGGTTGTGCTTGAGGTGATGGCGGATGCGTCCGGCGTCGCACATGCCGGAGGCCGAGATGATGACCTTGGAGCTCTGGTCCAGGTTGAGGGCCTTGGACTCCTCGCTGGTCTGGCTGAGGGTGAGGCCGGGGAACTGGAAGAGGGCGCCCCCCTTCAGCGCCTCGATAGCCTCCTCGTCCAGGTAGCCGTGGAGGTTGCCGGAGTAGATGCGGGTGGCCTCGTTGGCCAGGGGGGAGTCCACGCACACCCGGAAGTCGGGGTGGGACTTCACCATGCCCTCCTCCTTCATCTCCCGCATGAAGTACAGAAGCTCCTGGGTGCGGCCCACGGCGAAGGAGGGGATGATGACGTTGCCGCCTTTCTCAAAGGTCTCGTCGATGATCTGGGCCAGGGCCTGGGTGTAGCTCTCCGGCGGCTCGTGGAGCCGGTCGCCGTAGGTGCTCTCCATGACCACGTAGTCGGCCTCGTCGATGGTCTGGGGGTCCCGGATGATGGGCTGGTCCACATTGCCCAGGTCCCCGGAAAAGACGATCTTCCGGGTGACCCCCTCCTCGGTGAGCCACAGCTCAGCGCAGGCCGAGCCCAGCAGGTGGCCGGCGTCGGTGAACCGGAGGCGGGCCCCCTCGAAGAGGTCCACCAGCTCCCCGTATTCGTAGGTCTCCACCAGCTCCAGGGCGTGCTCGGCGTCGGCGATGGTGTAGAGGGGCTCCACCGGCGCCCGCCCCGCCCGGCGGCCCTTCTGGTTCTGCCACTGGGCGTCCGATTCCTGGATGTGGGCGGAGTCCCGGAGCATGATGGACATGAGCTGCCCGGTGAGACGGGTGGCCACGATCCTGCCGTGGAAGCCCTGCTTCACCAGCAGGGGGATGCGGCCGGTATGGTCGATGTGGGCGTGTGTAACGATCACATAGTCGATGTAGCCGGGGGCGAAGTCCAACACTCGGTTGTCCCGCTCGTCCCGGCCCTGCTGGAGGCCGCAGTCGATGAGGATGCGCTTTCCGTTGACCTCCACGCAGTGGCAGCTTCCGGTGACGGCCTTGGCCGCGCCGAAAAATGTGAGCTTCATGGGGCACCTCCTTTGTTTCTCTGGTCACTTCCATTCTACCCCCTGGCCGCCCCCCTGTAAAGGCATCCCAAAAAGTTTACATTTTGAGCTCGGCCTGCATCCCGTTACTTTTCCGCCCTCTCCAGGGCGGAAAAGTCCTCGCTTTGCTCGCCGCGGCCCTTGCCCTGCAAGGGCCGCGGGGGATGTCATCCCATTCGAGGCGGGCTGCCGCCCCCTCGAGCTCCCCTGCCCCTCTGCGGCACGTCTGCCGTCTCACGGAGG
>DXDV01000275.1 GCA_019115345.1 Candidatus Intestinimonas stercorigallinarum
TTCCAGCATCTTTCTCACCACCTGCTACTTATTTTACCTCTTATGAACGAAAAAGCCCAGCTTATGCTGGACTTTTTCGACAGGCTGTGGGGACGGGGCAATGGCCCCGTCCCCTCAGCTTGTCAAAAAACCTCTATTGAGACGGCAGACGTGCCGCAGAGGCGCAGGGGAGCTCGAGGGGGCGGCAGCCCGCCTCGAGAGGACTTTTCCGCCCTGGAGAGGGCGGGAAAGGTACGGGATGCGGGCTATCGAAAAAGTCCCTTGGGGGATTTTTTCGATAGCCCGAGGGGACGGGGCCATGGCCCCGCCCTCTTTGTCTGCGGTACGTCTCAGCCCTCGGTCCAGGGCACGGCCACACAGGTGGTGATGATGCCGTTGGTGAGCTCGAAGTGGACCGTTTTGACGATGTGGGTCTTGCCGATGCGGACCTCCTGGGTGCCCACCTCGTTGGTGACGGCGTTGACCACATTGGCCTGGATGGTGAAGGTGAGGTCCAGGGTGTCCTCCTCGGTGGGGAAGGTGAGGGTGGTGCCGTTGACGTCGGTCATGGTGATGCCGCCCTCATGGGGCACGGCGCTGACGCCGGTGACATAGGCGTCCACCATCTCGCCGTTGGCCATGAGCTGGTCGCCGATGCCGCTCTCGCCGGGGACATAGGTCTTGATGCCCTCGTAGACCTCCGGGTCCACCCCCTCCACCTCCACGGTGTAGGTGAGGATGGTACGGCTGGCATTGGAGGCGCCGTCCTTGTTCAGCACCTTCCAGCCGATGAGGGCCACCGCCGCGATCAAAAGCAAAATGACCAGCAGGTCAATGATATTCAGCTTTCCAAAGAGCTTTCCTTTTTCGTCCACCAATTTCATGTCATGCCTCCGTAATCTCTTTTCTGAACGGATGTCCGGCGTTGCCGTTGACCGGACTACCCAAGCATTGTATAATATTTTCCGTGAAGATACAAGGGTAGATCTTGAAATTTAAGAAACCCTTACCCTCAGTGAGCAAGGGGCAATACGGTTTTTCGGGGCCAAGGGACCTGCCAGCGCGCACAAATGGGTGCCGGCAAGGCCGCAGGACGACGGCGGGCTGCCGCCCGCCGAGGACGAGAACGCGGTCAGCGCCATTTTGGGCCACTGGCAGGCGTGTTGCCCTTTGCACACTGAGGGTATGACATCGGAGGCATCTATGAAAGTCATCCATCTCATCAGCGGCGGCGACAGCGGCGGGGCCAAGACCCACGTCCTCTCCCTGCTTCAGAACCTCTCCAAGCACATCGACGTGACCATGGTCTGCTTCATGGAGGGGCCCTTCGCACAGGAGGCCAGGGAGCTGGGCATCCGCACCGAGGTCTACCCCAGCCGCAACGTCCTCAAGACCCTCTCCATCCTCAAGCGGAAGATCCGTACCGAGGGCTGCGACCTCCTCCACTGCCACGGCGCCCGGGGCAATATGATGGGGGCCATCCTCCGCCGCTCTACCGGCGTGCCCGTGGTGACCACCGTCCACTCCGACTACCGGCTGGACTATCTGGGCCGCCCCTTCTCCCGGGCCACCTACGGCACCATCAACACCATCGCCCTGCGGCTGCTGGACTACCGCATCGGCGTCTCCGACGCCATGGTGGACCTGCTCATCGCCCGGGGCTTCGACCCGGACAGGCTCTTCCCCATCTACAACGGCATCGACTTCACCCTGCCGCCCCCCGCCATGGACCGGGCGGCCTACTTCCGTTCGGTGGGGCTCCAGGCCGACGGGGACTCGGTGGTGGTGGGCATCGCCGCCCGGCTCAATCCGGTCAAGGATATTTCTACCCTGATCAAAGGTTTTGCCAAGGCCCACGAGACCTGCCCCCAGCTGCGGCTGCTCATCGCCGGCGACGGCGAGGAGCGCGCCATGCTGGAACATCTGACCCGGGAGCTGGGGGTGGCCGACACCGTCTGCTTCGCCGGCTGGATCAGCGACACCAACACCTTCTACCAGTCCATCGACATCAACACCCTCACCTCCCTCTCCGAGACCTTTCCCTACGCCCTCACCGAGGGGGCCCGGGCCTCTCTGCCCACCGTCAGCTCCCGGGTGGGCGGCGTGCCCTACCTCATCGACCACGGCGTCAACGGCCTCCTCTTTGAGCCCGGCGACGCCGAGGGCCTGGCCCACCATCTCGTCACCCTGGCCAAGGACCCCGTCCAGCGGAAGCACCTGGGGGAGCGGCTGCGGCAGAAGGGGGTGGAGGAGTACTCCCTGGAGTCCACCATCCAGCGTCAGCTCAATATCTACCGCACCATCCTCCGGCGGCAGGAGCGTTCCCGCACCATCGGCCGCCGGGACGGCGCTCTGGTCTGCGGCGCCTACGGCCGGGGCAACGCCGGCGACGACGCCATCCTGGAGGCCATCGTCCGGGAGCTGCGGCAGATCGACCCCGACCTGCCGGTGTGGGTCCTCTCCCGGCGGCCCGACGAGACCCGGCTCACCTACCGGGTCAACGCCATCTACACCTTCGCCTTCCCCAAGTTCCTCTCCCGGATGCGCAAGACCCGGCTCTATATCAACGGCGGCGGCTCCCTCATGCAGGACGTCACCTCCCGCCGGTCCCTGTGGTTCTACCTCTTCACCATCTCCGCCGGCAAGAAGCTGGGCAACAAGGTCCTCATGTACGGCTGCGGCATCGGCCCCATCCAGCACCCCTCCAACCGGAGGCTGTGCGCCAGGGTCCTCCAGCGCAACGTGGACATGATCACCCTCCGGGACACCCACTCCCTGACCGAGCTGGAGGACATGGGCATCCACGCCCCGGAGATCGTCCTCTCCTCCGACCCCACCGTCATCCTCCCCGCCGCCCCGCCGGAGGTGGTGGACGGGATGCTGGAGAGCCGGGGGCTGGACCCCAACGGCAAATATATCGGCTTTACCCTCCGCCCCTGGCCGGGATACAGCGACGAGAAGGCCAAGATCTTCGGCCGGGCCGCCGATTACGCCTGGGAGAAGTACGGCCTCATGCCCATCTTCCTCCCCATCGAAAAGCGGCTGGACGTGGCCGCCTGCCAGCGGGCCGCCGCCGGCATGAAGGCCCCCCACTATATCTTTACCGACACCGGCGCCTCCGACCACACCATCGGCCTTTTCGCCCGGATGCAGGTGGTGGTCTCCATGCGCCTCCACGCCCTGGTCTTTTCCGCCGGTCAGGGGGTGCCCCTGGTGGGCGTGGTCTACGACCAGAAGATCAGCTCCTTCCTGCGCTACATCGGCCAGGACCTCTTCACCGACCTGAAGGACGTGACCTACGAGCGGCTGTGCGCCCACATCGACGCCGCCGTCAGCCGCATCGGGGACACCGAGTTCCTCTCCGGCGGCGTGGACCGCCTGCGCCAGGTGGAGCAGCGCAACAGCGAGGCCGCCCAAAAGCTCTTGGGGCTGTGAGCCCCCCACCACGCCCCGTGAGGTGAACCCCTTTGAAGCAGTATATCGTCCTCTCCTACACCCCCTGGCGGACCACCCCCTCCCGGACCCAGCAGCTCGCCGCCCGGCTCCGGGAGGGGGAGGTCCTCTTCTTCCAGCCCAGCCGCGCCGGCTTCACCCACAAGGACCCTGGGCGGCAGGTGCGCCCCAACGTCACCGTCTACGCCCTCCCGCCCGTCCGGCTCCCGTCGGAGGGGCCGGAGCTGCTGCTGCGCCACGGCTGGAAGCGCCAGGCCGCCTTTCTCCGCCGGGCCGCCCTCCGCCACGGCTTCCGCGCCCCGGTGCTGTGGACCACCCAGCCCCAGCAGGTCCACCTGCTGGACCAGCTCTCCTTCCGGGGCCTGGTCTACGACTGCGACGCCGACTGGTCCGATCTGCCCCCCCAGTGGGAGGGGGACCTGGCCGCCGCCGCCGACGTGGTCTTTGCCGCCTCCCCCGGCCTGCTGGACCGGCTCTCCCCCTGCAACGCCAACATCGCCCTGGTGCCCAACGGCGTCAACTACCCCATGTTCTCCCGGCCCAGCCTGGAGGTCCCCGCCCCCCTTCGGGACGTGACCGGCCCCGTGCTGGGCTGGGTGGGCCGCATCGACGAGGACCTGGACCTCTCCCCCGTGGAGTACGCCGCCCTGGACCACCCGGAGTGGACCTTCGCCCTGGTGGGCCGGGTGTCGGGGGACCACCCCCGCCTCGCCCGGCTGGAGCGGCTGGACAACGTCCGCTTCCTGGGCCGGAAGCCGGCGGTGGAGGTGCCCGACTACCTCTCCCGGTTCGACGTGTGCCTGGACCTGCGCCGCCGGGAACAGGATTTCAGCGACGTGCTCCCCCGGCGGATCTACGAGTACCTCTCCACCGGAAAGCCCATCGTCACCCTCCTCTCCCCCGACCAGGTGGAGGAGTTCCCCGACGTCATCTACGGCGCCCACTCCCCGGCCGACTACTGCCGGCTGTGCGAGCGTGCCCTGGCCGAGGACCCCGCCTGGGTCTCCCCCCGCCGCCGGGATTACGGCGCCGCCTCGGCCTGGTCCCGGCGGGCCCAGACCGTCCAGCGTATCCTGGGTGCCATCGGTCTGTGAGGGACGGACACAACCGGTCAAAACGTTTTTTACGATTTCCGCTCCCCTTTTTTACCTTCTCCTTGTGTAAGCATACGAAATTCCCCCCGCGCCCTTGCAATCCCTGACAAACTTCGATATATTTTAGATATGACGCTTGGACGGAGGTGTGGCAATGGAGACGCTCATCGGAAAGAATGTCCCCTTCCACGGCCCCAATGCGTCCAGCGCGAACCCCTGAGCTCCACAGGCCATCCGCATACCGGATGGCCTGATTCTTTTTTTGTTTCTCTAAAAATTTTTGCATTACAGGAGGTCCGTTATGAGCAAGAAAGTCGCCGTGGTCATGGGCTCCGACAGCGATCTGGAGACCATGAAGCCCTGCATCGCCCGGCTCCAGTCCTTCGGCATCCCCACCGAGGTCCGGGTCATCTCCGCCCACCGCACCCCCGCCGCCGCCGAGCGGTTCGCCTCCCAGGCCAGGGAGGACGGCTTCGGCGCCATCATTGCCGCCGCCGGCAAGGCCGCCCACCTGGCGGGGGTCATCGCCGCCTACACCACCCTCCCCGTCATCGGCGTCCCCATCAAGACCTCCATGATGGGCGGCCTGGACTCCCTCCTCTCCATGGTCCAGATGCCCAAGGGCATCCCCGTGGCCTG
>DXDV01000276.1 GCA_019115345.1 Candidatus Intestinimonas stercorigallinarum
GGTGAGCTCGTGGTAGTGGGTGGCGAAGAGGGTCTTGCACCCCAGGCGGCGCTTGTCGGCGCAGTGCTCCAGCACCGCCCGGGCGATGGCCATGCCGTCATAGGTGGAGGTGCCCCGGCCGATTTCGTCCAGGATGAGGAGGCTCTTGGCGGTGGCGTGCCTGAGGAGCTCGGCCACCTCGGTCATCTCCACCATGAAGGTGGACTGCCCGGCGGAGAGGTCGTCGCTGGCCCCGATGCGGGTGAACACCCGGTCCACCACCCCGATCCGGGCGCTTTTGGCGGGGACGAAGGAGCCCATCTGGGCCATGAGCACCATCAGAGCGGTCTGGCGCATGTAGGTGGACTTGCCCGCCATGTTGGGGCCGGTGATGATGGCCACCAGATTGTCCGTTCCGTCCAGGTGGACGTCGTTGGGGACGAAGAGGGAATCCTTGAGGACCTTTTCCACCACCGGGTGGCGGCCCTCCACGATGTCCAGGTGGTCGGAGAGGTCCACCTCCGGCTTGCAGTAGCGGTTTTCGGCGGCCACCACGGCGAAGGAGAGGAGGACGTCGGCCTGGGCCACGGCGGCGGCGGTGCGCTGCACCGCGTCCACCTGGGCGGCGGCGGCCTCCCGGAGCTGGCAGAAGAGCTCGTATTCCAGGGCGGTGCGCCGGTCCTGGGCGGAGAGGATGGTGTGCTCCATCTCCTTGAGCTCCTGGGTGATGAAGCGCTCGCAGTTGACCAGGGTCTGCTTGCGGATGTAGTCCTGGGGCACCTGGTCGTAGTAGGACTTGGAGACCTCGATGTAGTAGCCGAAGACCTTGTTGTAGCCCACCTTCAGGCTCTTGATGCCGGTGCGCTCCTTCTCCCGGGCCTCCACCTGGGCCACCATGTCCTTGCCGTTGGTCTGGATGTCCCGGAGCCGGTCCACCTCGGCGTTCCAGCCGGGGCGGATGAAGCCGCCCTCCCGGACGGTGATGGGGGGCTCGTCCACCAGCGCCCGGTCCAGGGTGTCCCGGAGGGCGGGCAGGTCGTCCATGGCCTCCCGGAGGACGGTGAGGAGGGACGAGGAGAAGGGGGACAGGAGCTCCCGAAGCCGGGGGAGCTTCCCCAGTCCGGCGGAGAGAGAGACCAGGTCCCGGGCCCCGGCGGTGCCGTAGACGATGCGCCCCATGAGCCGCTCCAGGTCGGTGACCTCCCGGAGGCAGGCGGAGAGCTCCTGGCGGGCGATGGCGTCCCCGGTGAGCTCCTCCACGGCGTCCAGCCGCTTGTGGATCTGGGCGGGAGAGAGAAGGGGGCGCTCCATCCAGGAGCGGATGAGCCGCCCTCCCATGGCGGTGCGGGTCTTGTCCAGCACCCAGAGGAGGGAGCCCTTCTTCTCCTTGCCCCGGAGGGTCTCGGTGAGCTCCAGGTTCCGCCGGGCGGTGAGGTCCAGCTCCATGAACTCCCCGCCGGCGCAGTAGTGGAAGGCGGTGAGGTGGGAGAGATCGGTCTTTTGGGTCTCGTAGAGGTAGGTGAGCAGGCCCCCGCAGGCCCGGACGGCGTATTCCCCCTCCGGGGGCAGGCCGTCCAGCCCCGCGCGGAACTGCTTTTGGCACAGCGCCCGGGCCCGGCCGGGGGCGAAGTCGTCCTCCTTCCCCTGCTCGCACCGGCACTCCAGCCGGAAGTTCAGAAAGTCCCGCAGGTCCTGACAGTCCCAGGCGGCGGCGTTGAGGAGGGCCTCCCGGGGGGAGAAGCGGCCCAGCTCGTTGAAGAGGTGCTCCTCCCAGCCCGCCCCGGTAAAGGCGGAGGCCGAGACCTCCCCGGTGGAGATGTCGCAGAAGCACACCCCGGCCGACGCCCCCTCCAGGCAGACGGCGGCGAGGAAGTTGTTGCGCCCCTCCTCCAGCATGGCCGACTCCATGAGGGTGCCGGGGGTGACGATGCGGATGATGTCCCGGTCCACCAGGCCCTTGGCGGTGGCGGGGTCCTCCATCTGCTCGCAGATGGCCACCTTGTAGCCCTTGGCGATGAGCCGGGAGAGGTAGGCCTCCACCGAGTGATAGGGTACCCCGCACATGGGGGTGCGCTCCTCCGGGGGCTTGTTCCGGTCCCGGGTGGTGAGGGTCAGGTCCAGCTCCTGGGACACCAGCTTGGCGTCCTCGTTGAACATCTCGTAGAAGTCGCCCAGCCGGAACATGAGGATGCAGTCCGGATGCTCCGCCTTCATTTGGTGGTATTGTCTCATCATAGGGGTCAGCTCGGCGGGCATGGAAGTCCCTCCTCAAATAAAATAAAATAAAAGTATAAGGTAAAGATAAAGCTGTGGGCCGGCGGGCGGCCCCTCTCTGTCATTCTGAGGCCGTAAGGCCGAAGAATCCGTTTTCTCCGTCCTTTTGCGTGACAGAAACACTCCCTCCGCCCCTTCGGGGCACCTCCCTCAAAGAGGGAGGCAAAGACGGGGGATGCGGATTCGACCGCCTGCGGCCTCAGAATGACAGGGTGGGGGCGTGGTGCTTCTTTGTGTGGGGCGCGACGACCCCGGCGCGCCCGCGGCACTGCATTGCGGGGCTGGCGTAGGGGCGGCCTTTGGCCGCCCGTC
>DXDV01000277.1 GCA_019115345.1 Candidatus Intestinimonas stercorigallinarum
GCGGGGGCGCAGCCCGCCAGGATGGCGTTCACCTTCTCGGAGAACTCCACCCACTCCTTCTTCTGTTCCTCCAGGGCCTTGAGGCCCTTTCTGGTGATCCGGTAGTACTTCCGGGTCCGGCCGGTGTCGGCCTCCTTGGTGTAGGACTTCACCGCCCCCTCCTTTTCCAGGCCGTGGAGGATGGGGTAGAGGGTCCCCTCCTTCAAGGTGAAGGTGTGGTCGCTCCGCGCGTCCAGCTCGGCGATCATCTCGTAGCCGTACTTGTCGCCGGTGGAGAGCAGGGAGAGGACCAGCAGGGTGGTGCTGCCCGAGAGCAGGTTCTTGTCCGCCTTCATGGAATGTCGCTCCTTTCTCGCAAGATGGATGATACCTCGGCTTTCTAGGTATAGTATACCTCGGGAAACTAGGTATGTCAAGCGGATCAAAGGCGCAGCCGTTGACGCGGACGCCCGGCGGGGGTACAATAATGTCTGCCGAATCAACCGCCAAGCGGTTGATTCGCGCGGCAAGGGCCGCGCAATTCCATAAAACGGCTCATAGGAGCCGCTTTTATGGAATTCAGCCATTGTTGCAATGCGTATTTCCACTGGTGCGTTTCAACGCACCAGTGGAAGGTGCAAGATTTTTGGGCGATTCCTCCCAAATTTTGCACTTGAACAAAGCCGTTTGGCCTTGAAAGCCTTGGCTTTCAAGGTTTTCGGCTTTGTTCAGTACGCATTACAATAATGTCTGCCGAATCAACCGCCAAGCGGTTGATTCGCGCGGCAAAGACGCGGGAACGGCCGCCGTTTGGCGGAGAGAGGAGAGAAGCATGGTGGAGATCAAGCGGGCGGTGCTCATCGGCCTGGGGGCTATGGGCTGCTTTTTTGCCCCGGGACTGCAAAGGGCTCTGGGGGACGGCTTTCAGGTGATGGCCGGAGGCGAGCGGAAGGAGCGGCTGGAGCAGGGGGTCGTCATCAACGGGGCGCATTACCGCTTCCCCATCGTGGAGCCGGGGGAGGAGACCGGACCGGCGGACCTGGTGATTGTGGCCGTGAAGGACTACGCCCTCAAAGAGGCCCTGGAGCAGATCCGGCATCAGGTGGGGCCGGACACCATCCTGCTGCCGGTCCTCAACGGCCTGAGCTGCGCCCGACAGACGGGGGAGGTCTACGGCGGGGAGAAGGTGCTCTACGCCAGCATGTGGGTGGCCGCCTCCATGGAGAACGGAGTGGGCCGTTTTGACACCGTCGAGGGGCATATCCGCTTCGGCGAGGCCAAAAACGAGACCTGGAGCGAGCGGGTGAAGGCCCTGGCGGCCCTCTTCGACCGGGCGGGCGTCCGCTACCGGGTGGAGCCCGACATGCTCCGGTGCCTGTGGGTGAAGTTTATGGGCAACGTCAGCGAGAATCTGCCCTGCGCCCTGCTGGGGGTGCCCTACGGGGCCTACCGGCCGGGGAGCGGCGCCGACGCCCTCCGGAAGGCCCTCATGGACGAGGTGGCGGCGGTGGCCAGGGCGGAAGCCGGGGTGGAGCTCACCGACGCCGACCGGGAGGCCCGGGACCGGGTGACCTACGGCCAGGAGGCATCCAACCGGCCCTCCACCCTCCAGGACCTGGAGCGGGGGAAAAAGACGGAGGTGGAGCTCTTCGCCGGCGCCATGGTGGAGCTGGGAAGGAAGCACGGCATCCCCACCCCGTACAGCGCCGCGATGCTCCACGGCATCCACGTGCAGGAGGAGAAGAACGCCGGGCGTATCCCCGGCCTGTGAAAAAAGCGGGATGGCCTGCCGCAAACGAGGTTTTTTCGGAAATCACACC
Source organism: Candidatus Intestinimonas stercorigallinarum (assembly GCA_019115345.1). Taxonomy (GTDB): domain Bacteria; phylum Bacillota; class Clostridia; order Oscillospirales; family Oscillospiraceae; genus Intestinimonas; species Intestinimonas stercorigallinarum. The sequence continues at coordinate 1,800 of DXDV01000277.1, forward strand.
ATAAAAAAGGTGTCCCGGACCGCAGAATGGCGGTCCAGGACACCTTTTCAGTTTGTGGAAACACCTCCGTGAGACGGTAGCTGTGCCGCAGAGGAGCAGGGGAGCTCGAGGGGGCGGCAGCCCGCCTCGAATGGGATGACATCCCCCGCAGCCCTTGCAGGGCAAGGGTTGCGGCGAGCAAAGCGAGGACTTTTCCGCCCTGGAAAGGGCGGGAAAGTAACGGGATGCAGGCTGTCGAAAAAGTCCCATAAGGGACTTTTTCGACAGCCTGAAAGGTGTCCCGGACCGCAGAATGGCGGTCCGGGACACCTTTTCAGTTTGTGGAAACACCTCCGCGAGACGGCAGGCGTTCCGCTCAGCTCTGTTCCGGCAGGTAGTTCAGGGGGTCCACGCTCTCCCCGTCCTTGCGCAGCTCCAGGTGGAGATGGGGGGCCTGGGCGCTCTCGGCGGCGGCGGTGGTGCCGGTGGCGCCGATGACCTGCCCCGCCTGGACCTGGTCTCCCGCCTCCACGGCGGGCGTGGCCGCCAGGTTGGCGTAGACGCTCTCCAGCCCGTCCCCGTGGACGATGGTGACGGTGGTGCCCATCAGGTCATCCTCCGCCACGCTGGACACGGTGCCGTCGGCCACCGCCATCACCTTGGTCCCCACAGGGGCGGAGATGTCGATGCCGGAGTGGGTCCGCCAGTCCCCCATGGTCTCGTCGTAGGCCAGCACCTCCAGGGACCAGTCGGCCACCACCTGGCCCCGGAGGGGCCAGACGAAGAAGTCGGCGGCCTGGGTGGGGGCGGGGGTGGACGCCGGCGTCTGGGCGGGGGTGGGAGCAGGCGACGGCGTTTCAGAAGAGGCGGGGACGGGGGTGGACGCGGCGGAAGGCCGGGGCGCCGCCGTCACCGACGGCTTGACCGCCTCCACGGCAGGCGTCACCGCCACCACCACCTGGGTGGGGGCGGACACCGGGGTATCCGTCCCCACCGGCTGCAGAGAGGAAAAGAGATAATAGCCCGAGATCCCTATGGCGGCGACGCACAGGGAGAGGACTATGTAGAATCCTCTGCCCTCCATGAAGTCGCCGATCCGCTCTAAGATCGGTTTCCGTTTCATCATTGACCTCCATCAAAATCAGCGTCAGGGAGCGCCCCGGGGCCCCGTGGGGAGCTCTCTGTGCCTATTGTGGCCCGCCGTACGCCCATTTATACCCGCATCTTCCAGTTTTTATTTTTGTGTGTCCCTTGACAGCGCATGCGGACAGGTCTATACTGTATATGTGATATATACACAGTATAAACAATCCTGCCGCCGTCCCCATCCAACCGCGCTTTAAGAAAACTTTAATCTTTTCTTGCCGTTTCTCTATATGTTTGGATGCTATACTCAAAAATACAGGCGGAGCGGCGGCCGCGCCGGAATCGCCCGCAAAAGAATGGGGAACTCCACCAAGGAGCGATTGACAGACGGCAGGGCGTCCACTATGATGGTGATACAGCCTGTGTGGTATCGGCCCTTCGGCCGGGTCAGGGCGCCGCGCTGTCCGGCGCGGGCCTTCCCTTGCTCCCCGGCCGGCGCCGGAGCGGCCTCCGGCGCTTCTCCCGCGCGGCCCGGCCCATGGAGGGCCCCGCCGCAGTCAGCCCATGAAAAGGAGTCACGCATATGGAAAGCACCGATCTCAAGCAGCCCGCGGCTGCCGCTCCGGAGCGGGAGGCCCAGGCCCCGTCCAAGCCCGTCAAAGTCCCCACGCCCCGCAAGAAGCGCAAGTGGCTCAAGCCCGTCATCCTGGTGGTGGTGGTCACCGTGCTTTTGGTCCTGATCTTCCGGAGCTGCGCCAACACCGGCGTGGACCTGAACGCCGGGATCTATCTGCCCAGCGTCGTCTCCACCCAGGAGCTGGTGGTGTCGGTCTCCGGCACCGGCGCCATCGAGCCCCTCCACTCCTACAAGGTCACCACCCTGGTGAAGGGCGAGGTGCTGGAGGCCCCCTTCGAGGAGGGCGAGACGGTACATAAGGGGGATCTCCTCTTCCGCATCGACGCCGCCGACGTGGAGACCTCCATCGAGCAGGCCCAGCTCTCCCTGGAGTCGGCCCAGCTCAACTACCGGCAGCTCCTCAAAAACCAGGAGGACAACCACAAGAACGCCACGGTGAAGGCCACCGCCACCGGCGTCATCACCGAGCTCTACGTGGACGAGGGGGATATGGTCGCAGCCGGCGCCCCCATCGCCGACATCCTGGACCGGGACAACATGAAGCTGAAGGTCCCCTTCCACGCCGCCGACGCCGCCGGCTTCTCGGTGGGCCAGAGCGCCGTGGTCACCGTGGACGGCACCATGGAGACCCTCCCCGGCGCCATTGACGCCATCGCCGCCACCGACTCGGTGGGCCCCGGCGGCACCCTGGTCCGGGAGGTGACCATCCTGGTCCGCAACCCCGGCGCCCTCAGCAACGCCTCCCGGGGAGCCGCCTCCGTGGGGACGGCCTCCAGCGCCGCCAGCGGGGCCTTTGCCTACGGCGAGAGCAAGCAGGTGGTGGCCAAGACCTCCGGCGAGCTCATCAGCCTCACCGTGGAGGAGGGAGACCGGGTCACCGAGGATCAGGTCATCGGCGGCTTTGACGAGACCGACATGGAGACCCAGCTGGAGAGCGCCGCCATTCAGATCCGCAACGCCGAGCTCACCCTGAAAAACGCCCAGGACCGGCTGGAGGACTATACCATCACCTCCACCATTGACGGCACCGTCATCGAGAAGAACTACGACGTGGGGGACACCCTGGACACCTCCAACACCAGCGCCACCGGCATCGCCTACCCCGCCGTTATCTACGACATGTCGGCCCTCACCTTCGACATCAGCGTCAACGAGCTGGACATCAACCAGATCCAGGTGGGGCAGAGGGTGGAGATCACCGCCGACGCCGTGGAGGGGGAGACCTTCTCCGGGGTGGTGGACAAGGTGAACATCAACGGCACCACCGTCAACGGCTCCACCAACTACCCCGTCACCGTCCTGGTGGAGGGCACCCCCGAGGCCCTCAAGCCGGGGATGAACGTCTCGGCCAAGATCATCGTGGAGGACGCCGGCAGCGTGCTGTGCGTACCGGCGGAGGCGGTGAACCGCGGGGCCGACAACACCAGCGTGGTGCTGGTGGCCGGGCCCGGCGCGTTGGATGAGAGCGGAAACGTGACCGACCCCTCCAAGCTGGAGGAGCGGGTGGTCACCCTGGGCCGGGGCAGCGACGAGTACGTGGAGATCCTCTCCGGCCTGGAGGAGGGCGAGACGGTCTATATCCACCAGTCCGCCGGCACCAACTTCATGTCCATGATGATGGGGTGATGAGATGGAACACCTCATTGAATTTAAGGATGTCTACAAGATCTACCAGATGGGCGAGGAGCGGGTCCACGCCCTGGACGGGGTGAACCTCACCGTGGACCGGGGGGAATTCGTGGCCATCGTGGGCTCCTCCGGCTCGGGCAAATCCACCGCCATGAACATCATCGGCTGTCTGGACGTGCCCACCTCCGGCACCTACCACCTGGGGGGCGTGGACGTGTCCACCATGGACGACGACCAGCAGGCCGAGATCCGCAACAAAATGCTGGGCTTCATCTTCCAGCAGTACAACCTCATCCCCAAGCTCAGCGTCCAGGAGAATGTGGAGCTCCCCCTCCTCTACGCCGGCGTGGGGGCTGAGGAACGGCACCAGCGGGCCCTCCGGGCCCTGGAGCGGGTGGGGCTGTCCGATAAGCGGAAGAACCTGCCCAACCAGCTCTCCGGCGGACAGCAGCAGCGGGTGTCCATCGCCCGGGCCCTGGCGGGGGACCCCTCGGTCATCCTGGCTGACGAGCCCACCGGCGCCCTGGACTCCCGCACCGGCCGGGAGGTCCTCTCCTTCCTCCAAAAGCTCAACGCCGAGGGGGACACGGTGGTCCTCATCACCCACGACAACTCCATCGCCGTCAAGGCCAAGCGCATCGTCCGGCTCCAGGACGGCAAGGTCATCTACGACGGGGACGCCCACGACCCCCGCGCCCTGGTCCAGCCCGAGGAGGACCAGAGCGACGGCGGCTTCGAGGGCTTCTCCGCCGGTGAGGGAGAGGAGGCCGGCGCATGAATTTCAGCCAATCCTTCCGCCTGGCCGTCAAATCCCTCCTCAGCAGCAAGATGCGGGCCCTTCTCACCATGCTGGGCATCATCATCGGCGTGGCCGCCGTCATCATCATCACCAGCCTGGGCAACGGCATGCAGAACTATATGAACCGGCAGTTCGACCAGCTGGGCGCCAACCTGATCCAGGTGCAGATCTGGGGGCTGGGCGACGGCATGAGCTCCCGGAGCATCGACCCCGACGACATGTACGCCCTGGTGGACAAATATCCCCAGTACCTCTCCGGCGTGAGCCCCTACGTCATGGTGGGCCAGGCCATGGTCCGCCGGGGGGGCGACGAGTATGAGCGCACCAGCATTTACGGCGTGAGCGAGTTTTTCTACGACGCCGACCGCAACCAGACCCTCAGCGGTCCCAAGCTGAAGGAGGGCCGGTTCCTGAGCTACGTGGACGTGGAGCGCTACCAGAGCGTGTGCGTCATCGGCTCCTATCTGGCCAAGGACGCCTTCGGCGGCGAGGCTCTGGGCAAGACCCTCACCATCAAGGGCACCCCCTTCACCATCATCGGGGTCCTGGAGGAGTACGCCGACAGCACCGAGGGCAGCTCCGACGACGTGATCTACCTCCCCTACGGCAACGCCATGCGCCTCAACGGCACCGGCTGGGTGAGCCTCTACCTCTTCAACAGCGCCGACCGGGACACCGCCAACCTGGCCAAGGGCATCATCGAAAGCCGCCTGTACCAGACCTTCCAGACCGAGGACGCCTACTACACCATGTCCAGCGCCGAGATGATGGACGCCATGGACTCCATGCTCAACACCCTCATGGCCATCCTGGTCCTCATCGCCGCCATCTCCCTGCTGGTGGGCGGCATCGGCATCATGAACATCATGCTGGTGTCGGTCACCGAGCGCACCCGGGAGATCGGCATCCGCAAATCCCTGGGCGCCAAGCGCCGGGACATCCGCAGCCAGTTCATCATCGAGGCGGGCACCACCTCGGCCATCGGCGGCGTCATCGGCATCGCCCTGGGCATCGTCATGGCCAACGTGCTCACCAACGTCATCGCCTTCGTCCTGGGCACCGGCAACGACGGCTTTGTGGCCATCCCCACACCGGGCGGCATCGCCGTGTCCTTCGGCGTGTCGGTGGGGGTGGGCATCCTCTTCGGCTACCTCCCCGCCAACAAGGCCGCCCGGCTCAACCCCATCGACGCCCTGCGGTATGACTGACCAAGCCACAAAAAGGAGCGAACAACGATGAAGAAACGAGTCCTCTCCGCCCTCCTGGCGGCGGCCCTCACCCTGTCCCTGGCCTGTCCCGCCCTGGCCGTCACCAGCCGGGACGACGCCGCCCAGGCCCTGGCCGCCCTGGACATCATGACCGGCGACGAGAACGGGGACCTGAACCTCTCCGCCCCGGTGACCCGGGCGGAATTCGTCAAGATGCTCATGGCCGCCTCCCCCATCAGCGTGGGGGACGTGACCTACGTCTCCCCCTATCCCGACGTGCCCGCCTCCCACTGGGCCGCCCCCTACGTGGAGGCCGCCGTCACCGCCGGCTATGTCACCGGCTACCTGGACGGCACCTTCCGTCCCGCCAACACCATCACCCTGGCCGAGGGGGTGGTCATGGCCCTGCGGCTGCTGGGCTACTCCAACGAGGACTTCTCCGGCTCCTTCCCCGCCGGGCAGATGTCCATGTACAAGACCCTGGACCTGGACGAGGGCATCGCCATCGGCCAGAACGACACCATGAAGCGCCAGGACGCCATGTACCTCTTCTATAACCTCCTCACCGCCCCCACCAAGACCACCGGGCAGCCCTACCTCTCCTCCGTGCTGGGCTACGGCCTCACCCCCGAGGGGGAGGTGGACACCCTGGCCCTCCTCAACGGCACCATGGACGGCCCCGTGGTGGTGGGCGAGAGCGGCTGGCGGGACAAGATCCCCTTCGACCTCTCCACCGCCAGGGTGACCCGGAACGGCGCCGCCTCCACCGCCGAGGCCCTGAGCGACCACGACGTGGTCTACTTCTCCAAGAATATGAGGGCTCTGTGGGTCTACACCAACCGGGTCACCGGCCCCATCCAGGCCATCACCCCCGCCTCCGCCCCCACGTCGGTGACGGTCGCGGGCAAGTCCTACGCCATCGAGACCTCCTCCGCCGCCTTCGCCCTCAGCGACCTGGGCTCCTTTGAGGTGGGCGACCCGGTGACCCTCCTGCTGGGCCGGGACGGGAAGGTGGCCGCCGCCGTGGCCCCGGGCACCGCCGCCGACACCAGCTTCTGCGGCGTGGTGATCTCCAACGTGCCCCAGCAGTACACCGACAAGTACGGCAACGACTACACCGCCGCCTCGGTCACCGTGCTGGCCACCGACGGCAACACCTACACCTGCTCCACCGACCGCACCAGCGTCCGCACCGGCACCCTGGTCCAGGTGACCACCACCGCCGGCGGCGCGGAGGTGAAGAACCTCTCCACCGCCTCCCTCTCCGGCAGGGTCAGCAGCGACGGCGCCAGGCTGGGCGGCCGGGACTTCGCCGCCGACGTGGAGATCCTGGACGTCTACGGCGACCACGGCGTCCGGGTCTACCCCCAGCGTCTGGCCGGCATGGAGCTCACCGACGGCATGGTCCGCTACTACCTGCTGGACGGCAGCGGCGACATCAGCCGCCTCATCCTCAACGACGCCACCGGCGACATGCACACCTACGGCGTCATCACTTCGGTGAGCGAGGTCAACGTGCCCGGCAGCATGACCACCGCGGGCACCTACGTCTACGACGTGGCCGGCGCCGTCCACACCCTCACCGGCAGCACCGTCTACAACGTGGAGAACGGTCCCTTCCTCCTCAAGACCGACGGCGGGGAGATCGACCGCTTCGCCAACCTCACGGAGGTGAAGCTCACCTCGGTGGAGGGAACCACCGCCTACGCCGGCAACCGGCAGTACGCCATCTGGGACGACGCCCTGGTCTACGAGGTCCGGGACAACGAGTACTATCCCACCTCTCTGGCCCTGGTGTCCGGCGGGGACTATGCCCTCACCGGCTGGTACGACAAGGACCAGACCGACGGCGGCCGCATCCGGGTCATCCTGGCCAAATGATCCGCATAAGCATCCCGTTCCTTTCCCGCCCTGTCCAGGGCGGAAAAGTCCTCGCCGCAGCCCTTGCAGGGCAAGGGCTGCGGGGGATGTGATCTCACTCGAGGCGGGCTGCCGCCCCCTCGAGCTCCCCTGCGCCTCTGCGGCACGTCTGCCGTCTCACGGAGGTTTTTCGACAAACTGAAAAAGTGGACGGAACCTTGATTCCGTCCACTTTTTATTTTTATACACCTGTGAGGTCGAAGGGGGGGATGTACTCGGTATCGGCGGCGCTCCCCTCCTGGGTGAAGCCCTCCAGGCCCAGGGCCTCCATGTAGATCTGGGCGCTCCTGGCCTCCGAGGGCCGCAGCCGCCGGTCCAGGCCGGGGCGCTCCATGGCCCGGCCCTGGGGCACGTACTGGCTCATGAGGGAGAAGAGGACGGTTCCCGGCGGAAATTCCTCCGCCACAAAGTCCATCACCCGCTTGGCCTCGGCCAGCCGGCCGGGGAGGATCAGGTGGCGGATGACGGTGCCTCGCTTGAGAAGGCCGTCCTCTATCACGCAGGGGCCCGTCTGCCGCGCCATCTCCCGGATGGCGGCCGTTGCCGCCGCCGGGTAGTCCGCCGCCCCGGAGCAGTCCTCCGCCAGGGCGGGGGTCAGATATTTGAGGTCGGGGAGGTAGATGTCCACCTTGCCCTCCAGCCCCCTCAGGGTCTCCACCCGGTCGTAGCCCCCGGAGTTCCACACCACCGGCACGGGGAGAGGCTCGTCCAGCAGCCGGGCGATCACATGGGCGTAGTGGGTGGGGTTGACAAGGTTGATGTTGTGGGCCCCCTGGCCGATGAGGGCCAGGCAGATCTCCCGCAGCCGTTCCACCGTCACCGCCTTTCCGAAGTCCTGGTGGCTGATGAGGTCGTTCTGGCAGAAGAGGCAGTCCAGACTGCACCCGGAGAAAAAAACAGTGCCCGAGCCCCGTGTCCCGGAGATGGGGGGCTCCTCCCACATGTGGAGGGCCGCCCGTGCCACCACCGGCCCCTCCGGCATCCGGCAGTGTCCCTTTCCCTCCGTCTCGGTGCGCTCCGCCCCGCACAGCCGGGGGCACAGATGACAGATCACAGCTGATGGACCTCCCGGTCCTCCGTCCGGCCCATGAGCCAGTCTACCGAGACGCCAAAATAGTTCGCCAGATTCAAGAGGCTGTCGTAGTGGGGTTTGGCCTCTTCATTTTCCAGCCGTTGATAGGCCCGCATGGTCATCTTTCCCGCCTCTGCCACCTGAGTCTGGGTCAGTCTATTTTCCTTCCGCAGGATCTTGATGCGTTCATTAAAAATCATGCTCATTCTCCCTTGACATGTAGTTATTAGCATATTATAATGAGTATGCTATAAACTTCATATTGGAGGCGGGTCCATATGTCACTTTTGATGGACGAGCTCTATTATGCCATGATCGGCGGCCCACATCCGGACCGGTGGCCGGAGTATTTAGCGGAGGACCCGGTCCAGGCCCACGGGATGCACTGCTTCCGGGAGGGCGTCCGGCTGGGGCTCCTTCTGGCCGTGGAGGCATTTGCTCCCGAGGTGGGGGAGTAGGCCCGCCGGGCGGCGGATAGCGGCCCCTGCCCCAAAGCTCCGCCTTTGTCGTAGGGGCGACCTGTGGTCGCCCGTCCAAACTGGCGCCACGTCGCGGGCGGCCACAGGCCGCCCCTACCCCTGCGTCATCTTCCCCGTCTCTCGGCTCGCCGTGAAAGGACGAGGGATGCGGATTCTTCGGCCTTCGGCCTCAGAATGACGGGAGAGGGGGAGCGATCCGGGCTGGGCGCGCCGGGGTCGTCGCGCCCCACAAACAGGCGCAAGGCCATGGACGCGCCGGGGGAGCCGCGCTCTACATAACAATGCCGCTTTTTCCGTCTTACGGATGAAAATCCGGCCCCAGGTCGCCCTCCCGCCAGTGCTTGCGGCACAGGCCGATATACTGGTCGTTGGCCCCCAGCACCACCTGCTCTCCCTCCCGGAGGACGTTGCCGTCCTTGTCGAAGCGGGCGTTGCAGGTGGCCTTTTTGCCGCACCAGCAGATGGTCTTGACCTC
>DXDV01000278.1 GCA_019115345.1 Candidatus Intestinimonas stercorigallinarum
GTGGTGGTCCAGATGACGAAGAAGACCTTGGAGAGGTCGGCGTACCGGCCCAGCTTGCCCTTGTCGTCCTTCACCGGGAATTTCACGAAGATGGTGGTGCAGGGGTCGTCGGCGTACTCGATCTCGGCCTCGGCCAGGGCGGTCTGGTCGTGGGGGCACCAGTAGACCGGCTTCATGCCCTTGTAGATGAGGCCCTTCTCGGCCATCTTGCCGAAAACCTCGATCTGCTTGGCTTCGAACTCGGGGAGCAGGGTGATATAGGGGCCGTCCCACTCGCCCAGGACCCCCAGCCGCTGGAACTGCTCGGTCATCTTTGCGATGTAGCTCTCGGCGTACTCCCGGCACTTGGTGCGGAACTGGGCGGTGGTCATCTCCTCCCGCTTCACGCTCTTGTCCTTGAGGACGGCCGACTCGATGGGCAGGCCGTGGGTGTCCCAGCCGGGGACGTAGGGGGCACAGAAGCCCGTCATGTTCTTCTCTTTGACGATGATGTCCTTGAGGATCTTGTTGAGGGCGGTGCCGATGTGGATGTTGCCGTTGGCGTAGGGAGGGCCGTCGTGGAGGACGTAGGTGGGCTTGCCCTCGTTGCGGGCGATCATCTTGTTGTAGAGATCGTGGTCGTACATCTCCTGGAGCATGCCGGGCTCCCGCTTGGGCAGCCCCGCCCGCATGGGGAAGTCGGTCTGGGGCAGATGGACGGTCTGGTTGTAATCCATGGGTGTGGTCTCCTTTATATCAATTGTTTTGGATCTTTTGGGGAAAAGGGGGGCGGCGCGCCCCACGAAGAAAGAGGACATCCCCTCGACCGTCATTCTGAGGCCGCAGGCCGAAGGATCCGTATGCCCGTCCTTGTACGTTACAGGCAGGGGGACGGGGGATGCGGATCCTTCGCTGCGCTCAGAATGACAGAACGGGGCGTGGTTTGGCGCGCCGGGTCGTCGCGCCCCACAAAATCAAGCGGCGCCGTATCGGTACGGCGGGCGGCCAAAGGCCGCCCCTACGCTCGCTGGTCGGTGCGGCCCAGGAGATAATCCACGCTGACCCCGTAGGTGTCGGCCATGGTCCCCAACACAGAAGCGGTGGGTTCCCGCTTGCCCAGCTCATAGCGGCAGTAGGCGCTCATGGAGAGACCCAGCGCCGCCGCCGCTTCCTCCTGCTTCCACCGCCGTTCCTGGCGAAGCTCCTTCATTCTCTGCGGCAAATCCATAAGAAACTCCTTGACAAGTCCAAACGGACCAATTATACTGTAATTAGTCCGTTCGGACCAATTATGGCAAGGGGGAACATTCGATGCGAGGGATTTGGGACGTACTGTACCGTTATGCCCAAAAACGGGCCATGGGAGCGTGCTTTCAGAATCCACATTATACGGAAAACCGCACGTACAGTCAGGTCCACCTGACATGGCTGCGGGAGCACCTAGACCCGGAGGCCCTGACCCACTTCAACGATGCGTGGAAGATGGCGCGTACAGCAGCCATCATACAACAAGAGCAGTTGTTTCGCACCGCGTTGGAGACCGGCCTTTCGTTGGGTTTCGCAGGGTGCGGAAAATAACAAACGCGCCTTTGTCTCTTCAAGAGACAAAGGCGCGTTGACCTCTGCGGTACCACTCTCGTTGCCCGGGCAGGCCGGACCACTCTGCGGCCGATAACGGGGCCAGCCGTCCCCGCCTACTGTGATTTCAGCGGGCCGCTCCAAGGTGATCCTCCCGTCCCCTCGTCCTCCGCCTCGCACCAATACGGCGGCTCTCTGTGCGGCGATGGGGGCGGTACCTGTCCTTTTCCGCGCGTTTTCCATATGTGAACAGTATCTTATCCGTTTCCGGGCCGTTTGTCAAGTCCGGGTTTCACCCGCCGTAGCGCAGGTCCAGGATGCCCACCACCTGGGCGATGAAGTCCTCCTCACAGGGGCGCAGCACGGTGGCCCCCCAGTCCTTCACCGCCTGGGCGCAGTTGCCCGGGGCGAAGGGGATGGCCGAGGCGGAGAGCATGGGGATGTCGTTCTGGTTGTCTCCGGCGCAGTAGACGTTGGCCCGGTCGATGCCCAGCAGCTCCGCCAGCTTGAGGACCATGCCCCCCTTGCTGGCCGTCCTGGCGGTGCACTCCAGCAGCACGGCGTTGGAGAAGATGGCCTCGTACCGGTCCCCCCAGCGGTCCCGGATGACGGCCTGGGCCTCCAGCAGCACGTCGTGGTCGGCCTGGATCACCGCCTTGCTCCATGGGGTGGGCATGTCCAGCAGGCTGCATTCCGCCCAGCTGGTCTTGACCCGCTCCACGTGGCGCGCGGTGTGGGCGTTGGGGTGGTGGATGTAGACGTCGTCCCCGTGGTAGCACTCCACGCCCAGGGCGGGGAACTCCTCGGCCAGCCGGGTGAGGTCGGCCGCCGCCGTCTCCGGCAGGGGCAGGTCCACCACCGTCCGGCCGGCGGAAAAATCGTAGAGGACCGCCCCGTTGGAGAGGACCACGGGGGCGTTGATGGGCAGGGTGTGGGCGTAGGGGGCGAAGGTCCGCTTGGCCCGTCCGGTGGCTACGGTGAACACGCCGCCCTCGGCGGTGAAGTGCTCCAGTGCGGCACGGTTGGCCGGAGAGAGCACGCAGCTCTCCCCCACCAGGGTGTCGTCAAAGTCGCTGGCCAGCAGCACGCCGGTAAACTTGCCCAATCCAATCACACCTTATCCAATGAGATCGTGCCCGGCGTAGTACTTCTTCATGGGCACATACAGCAGCGCCGCGATGACCAGGGCCAGCACGGTGTTGGGGAGCATATAGGAGCCGTTGTAGACCAGGGAATAGAGCTCGGGGTTATCAAAGACCGTCCCCAGCACCTCGGTGGGGGCGGCGATGCGGTAGATGGTGATGCCGCTGATGTAGTGGATGACGAAGCGCCCGGCGCAGCCCAGCACGGTGCCCGGGAAGATGCCCCAGGCCTTGCCCTTGAAGAGGCCGGACAGGCCCAGAGGGGTGAAGGCCAGCAGGTAGTCCAGCAGCATGGACTGCCAGCCCCAGGCGTAGGCCCCGTCGAAGATCAGCTGCAAAAGGCCGAACACGAAGCCGGCCAGCAGGCCGTCCTTCAGGCCCCAGCGCAGGCCGAAGAGGAGGATGGGGAACATGGCGGGGGTGAGGGAGCCGCCGTTGGGCAGCTCCATGAGCTTGATGTAGCTGAGGATCTGGGCCAGGGCTACCATGATGGCCCCCTCGCAGAGCATGCGGGTGGCGCTGCGGCCCCGGTTTCTGGGTCTGGCGTTGACGGTTCGTTCCATGGTCGATCTCTCCCTTTGAAAAATGTACCGCAGCGCAAACCTGTGGTCCTGCGCGATGCGGTACGGGAGAAACGACGAACGTCGAATCCTCTTCCTACGCCGGCATTACCCGGATCAGGTTCAAGGGACCGGGGGAAGCTGTATTCCCCTGCATCTCAGCCGGACTTGCGTCCAGCGCCCCTGTATTCGATTTGTTCTGCGGTCGCCCTATTTTATCTCACCGCGGGGAGATTGTCAAGGAAGGGGGGAGGACTGCCCTTCTTACCTCTTCACTTTTCCCTCTTCCCTCTATTTGTGGGGTATGGCTTCCCAGACATGCCCGCGGTACCGCGCAGCAAGAGTGGGGTAGGGGCGGCCTTCGGTCGCCCGCCCGGCTTGCTTCCGCGTCTGTCTCTGTCATCCTGCTCGCCCCCTTTGTCATTCTGAGGCCGCAGGCCGAAGAATCCGTTTTCTCCGTCCTTTTCCCTAACAGAAAGCAGAGGGTCGAGGGATGCGGATCCTTCGGCCTTACGGCCTCAGGATGACGAGGAGGGGGCGTGGTCCCTCTTGTGTGGGGGCGCGGCGTCGTCGGGGCAAAGTCCGCACCGCTCACCCCGGCCTGACGGCCAGGTCTCGCTTCGCTCCCTTGCCCCTCCTCTCCCCAGAAAAGCGCTGTGCGCTTTCCCGGGGCCCCTGATCGCGCGCTAAACCACGTCTCGGCCCATTGCTTTCTGTTACGTAAAAGGACGGGAGAGATGGTTTTTGGAATCCAAAGAAAAAGGGGCTTCCTGGCGGGTTAGGTGGTCCCAAATAGGGATCCGGCGGCCCGGCTTTACGCCCCCACCCAGCACCAGCACCGTCCACAGGAGACTCCGCCGGCGGAACAGGGACAAGTCGTGGTCCTATCCCAACTTTTTTCGCCGCCTGCGTGGGTGGGAATTGCGGCGTGGATTGGCGGGCGGCCGCAGGCCGCCCCTACCCCATGACCACAGCGTTTTTCGTAGGGGCGGCCTGTGGCCGCCCGCCGCGGCAATATGGGATTTTCTTTTCGCGGGGCGCGGCTTCCCAGACGCGCTCACAAAAGTCCCTCACAGCCGTCCCTGCTCCAGCTTATCCAGCACCGCCTGGAACCAGTCGGGCAGGGGGCACTCCACCGTCAGGCGCTCCCCGGAGCGGGGGTGGAGGAAGGAGAGCTTCCGGGCGTGGAGGCACTGTCCCGCCAGCCCGGGCGCCGGTTTTTTGGCGCCGTACACCGTGTCCCCCAGCAGGGGGTGGCCGATGGAGGCCATGTGTACCCGGATCTGGTGGGTGCGGCCGGTCTCCAGGCGGCAGCCGATGTGGGTATAGCCGGCATACCGCCCCAGCACCTCCCAGTGGGTCACCGCCGCACGGCCGTTTTTGGGGTCCACCGCCATCTTCTTCCGGTCCACCGGGTGGCGGCCGATGGGGGCGTCCACAGTGCCCCGGTCCTCCTTCAGCCCACCCACGCACACCGCCTCATAACAGCGGTAGAGGGAGTGGTCCTGGAGCTGTCCGGCCAGGGCCAGGTGGGCCTCGTCGTTCTTGGCGGCGATGATGAGCCCCGAGGTGTCCCGGTCGATGCGGTGGACGATGCCCGGCCGCAGCGCGCCGTTGATTCCGGAGAGGCTATTTTTGCAGTGATATAACAGAGCGTTGACCAATGTCCCGTCGGGATGGCCGGGGGCGGGGTGGACCACCATGCCCACCGGCTTGTTGACCACGATGACGTCGGCGTCCTCGTAGACCACGTCCAGGGGGATGTCCTGGGGCAGCACGTCCACCGGCTCCGGGTCGGGGATGGACAGGGCCACCACATCCCCCGCCCCGGTGCGGGCGTTCTTTTTCACCGGGGTCCCGTTGCGGGTGACCGCCCCCTCCTCGATGAGCCGCTGGGCCGCCGAGCGGGTGAGGCCCTCCACGCTCCGGGCCAAAAACTGGTCCAGCCGCTCTCCCTCCCGGTCAGCCGTCAGCAGGACTTGAGTCATGGGGCTCCTCCTTTTTTTCCAGCTTGTCGTAGTAGAAGAGGAAGTAGACGCAGAAGGCGATGCCGCCGCAGACCACGCAGATGTCGGCCACGTTAAAGACGGCAAAGGTCATGAACTGGAGGTCGAACATGTCGGTGACGAAGCCGAAGAGGGCCCGGTCGATGAGGTTCCCCACCGCTCCGGCCAGGACCATCGTCAGGGAGGTGACGCCGAAGGGGTGGCGGACCACCCCGCGCAGGAGGGCGGCGGCGATGACCACCGACACCACCGCCGAGATGAGGGTGAGGACCCAGGTGTGGTCCGAGAGGATGGAAAAGGCGGCGCCGGTGTTTTGCACATAGGTGAGGTCCACCAGGCCGGGGAGGAAGGGGACCGAGGTCCCCAGAGGGATATAGGTGCGGACCAGGTACTTGACCACCTGGTCGGCGGCCACCAGGACCGCCGCGAGCAGGGCATACAGCATAGGGTGATAACTCCTTGTCTCCGGCCTGAGCGCCGGCGGGGATCGTGAGGGGACGCCGCTGGGACGTCAGTACTCCTCATTATATATCAAAATTCCCCCGTTTTACAATCAAATTCTCAACGTCCCCGTCCACCCCGGTCCGCGCCCCCAAACACGGGAAAAAAGCGGCTGCCTCCCGCGTCCCCACCCGCAGGGGAGGGACTGGGAGGCAGCTGCTTATCTCGGGTTGTGGGGCGGGCCGGTTCACTGGGCGGGCTGGATGACGAACTCCTGGCTGCCCATGGAGCCGGGGCCCAGCTCGTACTTCTCAAAGACCACCACGGGGCGCTCCTCCTGGTTGAGGTAGAAGGGCTGGTCCTCGGAGATGCCCTGGAAGCCCCCCTCCTCGGCGGTCCAGTAGACGTTGTCCGGGTCCTTGGACCGCTCGGCGATCTGGGCCTCCACCTGGGCGTTGACGGTCTCCATCCAGTTGGGTCCCAGCAGGTCCCGAAGGGTGAGCTCCCGGCCGGTCTCCAGGTCGATGTTGTAGGTGTAGAACTCGGTGTAGGCGCTGGCCCTGGTCTCGGTCTTTTGGATGACGAAGGAGAGGTAGTGCTCCGTCTGGCACTTGACCTCGTAGTCCACGTCGATGATGACCGGAATATAGTCGTCGGGGTCGCCGCCGGTGGACACATAGGCCTCCTTGGTCTCCTGGGCCCGCTGCTCGGCCTCGTCGATGACGGCCTGGACCCGGGTGGAGATCTCCTGGTTGATCTGCTGCTCCAGGTCGGTGTAACCGGTGTTCTCCAGGGCGGGGAGGCGCACGTCGATGACATGCTCGTCGTCGTTGACGGTGAACTCGGTGACGGTAAAGATCCTGGCCAGACTGCCCAGCAGCGGCACGTCGTACACCGCCTGGGCAAAGGTGGGGCTGCCGTTCACCAGCAGCACGAAGCAGGCGCAGCCGGCCAGGGCGGTGGCCAGGCTCCGGCGGAGGACCCGGCGGCGCTTCCGCAGCCGCTCCCCCTCCCGAATGGCGGCGCGCACCGCCAGGGAGAGCTCCTCCGGCGTCTCCTGGGCGCGGTATCGGGCTCTGGCCCGTTCCAGTTCAGGGTGCATGGTCGATCTCCTCTCCAGTCATGTCCTTGAGCCGCCGGATGGCCTTGTAGAGCCGGGACTTCACCGTGTTCAGGTTGGTCCCGGTGGCCTGGGCGATCTCCTCCAGCTTCAGGTCCTCGAAGTAGCGCAGTTTGATGACGGTCTGCTCGGGCAGGGACAGCCGGTCGATGGCGTCGTAGAGGTCCAGCCGCTCCCCCGGGTCCCGGCTCTCCGCCGCCCGGCCGGCCAGGGCCTCCTCGAAGGGCACCAGGTCCCGGCCCCGGCGGAAGTGGTTCATGGCCTCGTTGATGAGGATGCGGTAGAACCAGGTCTTGAGATACGCCGGCTCCCGCACCGTGTCCACCTTGCTCAGGGCCTTCACGATGGCCTCTTGGACCACGTCCAGGGCGGCGTCCCGGTTTTTGACATAGCTGAGCGCCAGGCGGTAAAATTCCGTCTGTCCGTTGACGATATGCTCCACCAGCAACTGGCGCTTGTCCGGGCCGTTCTGTCTCAAGGGGATGGCAGCTTCCTTCCGTTAAGATGCTTCGGGGGCCACGGTGTGGGTCCGCAGGTAATCGGCCCACACCTGATAGCCGCTCTTGGTGAGGTGGACGCCGTCGGTGCTCATATCCGCCGGCAGGGCGCCGGTCTCGTCGGCCAGGGCGGCGTGGGCGTCCACCAGGTAGACCTGCTTTTCCTCCGCCAGCTGGGCGATGAGGCCGTTGTACACGGCCACCTTCTCATTTTTCAGCCACTCGTGGCTGGCCGAGGTCTCCGCCGTCACCGGCAGGAGGGTCTGAAGATAGATCTGGGCGTCTGGCTGGGCCTCCCGCACCAGGTCGATGAGCTGGGCGTAACTGTCGTAAAACCGCTGGTCGTTGTACCACCCCAGCTCGTTGACCCCCAGCAGGAGGTAGACCTTGCCGTAGGACTGCCGGGCCAGGGCCTCCAGAGGGGTGTACTTCCCGTCCTCCGTCCGGATGACGGCGTCGGTCCGGACCGACTGGACGGTGAGCCCCTTGTAGGAGAGGTTCTCCGCCCCCCGGATGCCGCTGTACAGCAGCAGTCCGTCGGTGAGGGAGTCCCCCAGGAAGGCGGCGTCGGAGAACCAGTCGTCCTCCACCGCCTTCCCCTCGGGCACCGGAGAGGCGTAGTCGTAGGCCGGGGCGGCGGTCTCTGCGGGGAGGGGCTCCTCCGGCAGCGGCGTCGGCGTGGGCGCGGGGGCAACTGCCGGGGCGGACGCCGCGGGAGTGGGGGATGGGGCCTGGGAGGCGGGGACCTCCGCCACCGGCTGGGCGCTTACCTGGCCCGGCAGCAGGAACCAGGCGCCGGTGAGGACCAGGGCCAGCAGGGCCACGGCGATGGGCAGGCGCGGCGCCGTGGTCCGGCGGCGGCGCTTGGGACGATAGGGCACGGGGCTCCCTCCTTTGATGTCTTTCTGATGATTAGACGGAGGGGCGGGGGAAAAGTTTGAATGGGGCGGAAAAAATTTGCGCGCCCCGCCGGCAGGGGAGGACGGCGGGGCCGGAACGCAGGACGCCGCCCCCGCGTCTGACCTCATTTTATCAGATGCGGGGGCGGCGCGATCACGGCGCGGCGGGCGCGGGAGCCTGCCCGCCGGAGAGAGCGTCCTTGTTCCTGCGCTTCAGGGCCGCCGGGACCTCAGCCCTTTTTCTTGGAGGCCTCCCGCATCCGGGCGGCGTGGTCCAGCAGGCGCTTGCGCAGGCGGAGGGACTCGGGGGTGACCTCCAGCAGCTCGTCGTCGGCCAAAAACTCCAGGCACTGCTCCAGGGACATCTGCCGGGGGGTGGTGAGGCGGAGGGCCTCGTCGGAGCCGGAGGCCCGCATGTTGGTGAGCTGCTTCTTCTTGCAGATGTTGACGGTGATGTCCTCGCTCTTGGGGGTCTCGCCCACCACCATACCGGCGTAGACGGGCACGCCGGGGCCGATGAAGAGGACGCCCCGCTCCTGGGCGTTGAAGAGGCCGTAGGTGACGCTCTCGCCGGTCTCGAAGGAGACCAGGGAGCCGCTGGAGCGGCGGGAGACCTCTCCCTTGTAGGGGGCGTAGCACTCAAAGACGGAGGCCATGATGCCCTCGCCCTTGGTGTCGGTGAGGAACTCGTTGCGGTAGCCGAAGAGCCCCCGGGCGGGGACCAGGAACTCCAGCTTCATGCGGCTGCCCACGGGGGTCATCTCCAGCATCTCGCCCTTCCGGGAGCCGATCTTCTCGATGACGGCGCCCACGGCGTCGCTGGGCACGTCGCAGACCAGGCGCTCGATGGGCTCGCACTTCTTGCCGTCGATCTCCTGGAAGAGCACGCGGGGGGGAGACACCTGGAACTCGTAGCCCTCACGGCGCATGGTCTCGATGAGGATGGACAGGCTCATCTCGCCGCGGCCGGCCACGTTGAAGGCGTCGGTGGAGTCGGTCTCGGTGACCCGCAGGGACACGTCCTTCATGGTCTCCCGGAACAGACGTTCACG
>DXDV01000279.1 GCA_019115345.1 Candidatus Intestinimonas stercorigallinarum
CTCGCTGCAATCCTCCGCGAACTTCAGCAGAAGCTTTTTGCCGATGTCGGTGTGGGCCATCTCACGGCCGCGGAAGCGGACGGTGGCCTTGACCCGGTTGCCCTCGGCCAGGAACTTCTGAGCATTGCGGAGCTTGACGTTGAAATCGTTGACGTCGATGCCCGGAGACATGCGCACCTCTTTGATCTCCACGACGCGCTGGTTCTTCCTGGCCTCCTTCTCCCGTTTGGCCTGCTCGAACTTGAACTTGCCGTAGTCCATCAGCTTGCACACCGGGGGATTGGCGGTAGGAGAGATCTTCACCAGGTCCAGGTTGGCCTCCTCGGCCTTGGCCAGGGCCTCCCGGGCAGACATGATGCCCAGCTGCTCTCCGGTCTCGGAAATGAGGCGGACCTCACGGTCCCGGATCTCGTCGTTGATCTGATGACTCATGTTGCTGATACGAAAGCACCTCCTAAACAAAATAAAACGCGGACACCCCGGAAGGGTACCCACGAATGACAAGTCAAAACCACGCCGCGAAGGCGGCGGAATTTTTCCGTGTTGACCTCTTCGCCTTCGGCTGGAGGTGAGGACGGGGGTACCGCTCCTGCTTTGTTTTGCGGAAAATATTCTATCAGTGTCATGCCGGTTTGTCAAGCGCTTTTTTCGAAAAAAGCCACGGAAAAGCCCCGGCGTCCACGGACGCCGGGGCTATCTGTATTGCGGGGATATATCCGTGGAGCGCCAGGCTCACAGCAGGATGACCCCGGCCTCCTGACAGACCTGGAGGGTCTGGTCGTCCCACACGCTGGCCTGGACCTCTCCGATGTGGGCCTTGCCCAGGAGCTGGACGCACAGCCGGGACTGACCGATGCCGCCGCCGATGGTGAGGGGGAGCTCCCCGGCCAGGAGGGCCTTGTGGAAGGGGAGGGCCCGGCGGTCGTCGCAGCCGGCGAGGGTGAGCTGCCGGTCCATGGCGGCAGGGTCCACCCGGATGCCCATGGAGGAGAGCTCCAGGGCCCGGCCCAGCACGCTGTTCCACACCAGGATGTCGCCGTTGAGGGTCCAGTCGTCGTAGTCGGGGGCGCGGCCGTCGTGGGGCTTCCCGGAGCCCTTCAGGGCGCCGCCGATCTGCATGAGGAAGGTGGTGGGGTGCTCCTTCACCCAGGCGTCCTCCCGCTCCTTGGGGGTGAGGTCCGGCCAGCGGTCCTCCAGCTCCTGGGTGGTGACGAAGCTCACGGTCCGACTCACCTCGGGCAGGGTCATGAGCTGGGGGAACATGGAGCGGATGGTGGTCTGGGTCTGGCAGACGGCGTCCACGATGGTCTCCACCGTGCGCTTGAGGTAGTCCACGTTCCGGTCCCGGGGGGCGATGACCTTCTCCCAGTCCCACTGGTCCACGTAGATGGAGTGGAGGTCGTCGGGCTGCTCGTCCCGGCGGATGGCGTTCATGTCGGTGTAGAGGCCCTCTCCCACGGAGAACTGGTAGCGGTGGAGGGCCATGCGCTTCCACTTGGCCAGAGAGTGGACCACCTGGGCGTCCCGCCCGGCGGCGGGGATGTCGAAGGTGACGGGCCGCTCCACGCCGTTGAGGTCGTCGTTGAGGCCGGTGCTGGCCTCCACGAAGAGGGGGGCGGACACGCGGCGGAGGTTGAGGGCGCCCCCCAGGGTGTCCTCAAAGAGGCGCTTTAAAAGGCCGATGGCCTTCTGGGTATCGTAGAGGTTGAGCCGGGGTGCGTACCCCTGGGGGATGTAGGACTGGTCCATGGGATAAGGCTCCTTTATGTATAAAGTATCGGAGCTATTATAATATGGTGTGGAAAGAATTGCAAGGAAAAAGGCAGGGGTCACAGGTCCTGGATGTCCTTCCGGGCCATCTTCCGGCGCTCGGTGAATTTTCTGCGGGTGGTCCGGTAGACCAGCAGGAAAACGAGGGTGGGGATATTGAAAAGGACCAGCACGGCCAGGGGGAGAAAGTAGAGGGAGGGGTGGAGCAGTTCGGCCATGTTGAGCAGCAGGACCAGAGCCCAGCCCAGGGAGTGGACCACCGACAGGATGGGCAGCACCCGCCCCGGCCAGGGGCTCTCCAGCTTGGAGAGAAAGTACTCCAGGACGGCCAGCAGGGCGGTGGGGACGGCCAGGTAGAGGCAGAGGATGGGAAGGAACATGAGCAGGGTGTTCAGGATGTTTGTGGTGTTCATCGTACTCATTGGGGCCATTGGGCGCCCTCCTTTGTCTTTCGATATTCGCTGATGAGGAGCTTGGCGGCGTCGAAGTCGATCTTCTCATTGACGGCCAGGCGCTTGATGAGGGCCACATAGGGGTCGGCGGCCCGGTCGTCAGCCAGGCGGACCTTCTGGATGAGCCGGTCCAGCCGCAGCCGGACGGTGGGGTAGCTCACCCCGTACTCCCCGGCCACCTCCTTGAGGGAGCCGGAGGCCAGGAGGAACCGCCGGATGAAGGCCACGTCCTCCTCCTCCAGGTCCGCCATCCACTCGGGCACTACGGAGATCAATTTTACTCACCTCTTTCAGAACTTTTATTTTTAATAAAATTTATTATAAACTTTAATTTTATAAAAGTCAAGAGAGAAGAGAGAAGAACGGCGGGAACCGGCATCTTTCGGGACAAAGAGGAGTGGCGGGCAAATCAGGGTTGCCCTTTGGTTTTGAAGCGTGTATAATAACATCTAATATCCCATCGCACCGCACGAGAATGGAGGAATGAGCATGAATACGAAGCTGCTGCGCCTTCTGGAGGATGACTGCACCCTGACCCGGGAGCAGCTGGCCTCTATGGCCGATATGACCGTGGAAGAAGTCAACGCCGCCATCCGGGAGTACGAGGACAACAAGGTCATTTTAGGCTACAAGGCCATCGTGGACTGGGACCGCACCGACCGGGAGAGCGTCACCGCCCTCATCGAGGTCAAGGTGACCCCCCAGCGGGGGGAGGGCTTCGACCGGGTGGCCGAGCGGATCTACCAGTACGACGAGGTGGAGAGCGTGTATCTCATGTCGGGGGCTTACGACCTCACCGTCATCATCTCCGGCCGCACCCTGCGGGAGGTGGCCGAATTCGTGGGGCAGCGCCTGGCTCCCCTGGAGGACGTGACGGGCACCGCCACCCACTTCATCCTGAAGAAATATAAAGAAAAGCACCTGATCTTTGAAAAGCGGGAGCAGCAGGAGAGGGAGTGGATCTTTGTATGAACTACGAGCAGATTTTGTCCCAGCGGATCAAAGAGGTCCAGCCCTCCGGCATCCGGAAGTTCTTTGACATCCTGGAGGAGATGAAGGACGCCATCTCCCTGGGCATCGGCGAGCCCGATTTCGTCACCCCCTGGCACATCCGGGACGCCGGCATCTACTCCCTGGAGAAGGGCTTCACCAAGTACACCTCCAACGCCGGCATGGCCGAGCTGCGCCGGGAGATCGCCTCCTACCTGGAGCGCCGCTTCCAGCTCAGATACGACTTCGCCAGCCAGATCATCGTCACCGTGGGCGGTAGCGAGGGCATCGACCTGGCCCTCCGGTGCCTGGTCGATCCCGGAGATGAGGTCATCGTCCCCGTGCCCTCCTTCGTCTGCTACGGCCCGCTGGCCTCCATGGCCGGCGGCACCCCGGTCTACGTGGAGACCAAGGCGGAGAACGAGTTCCGCCTCACCGCCGAGGAGCTGCGCGCGGCCATCACCCCCAGGACCAAGGTGCTGGTCCTCCCCTTCCCCAACAATCCCACCGGCGGCATCATGGGCCGGGAGGATCTGGAGGCCATCGCCGAGGTGCTGCGGGGCACCGACATCATGGTGCTCTCCGACGAGATCTACGCCGAGCTCACCTACGGCCAGCACCATGTCTCCCTGGCCAACATCCCCGACATGTACGAGCGGACCATCGTGGTCAACGGCTTCTCCAAGAGCCACGCCATGACGGGCTGGCGCATGGGCTACCTGTGCGGTCCCGCCCCCCTCATCCAGCAGATGCTCAAGCTCCACCAGTTCGGCATCATGTCCGCCCCCACCACCAGCCAGTACGCCGCCATCGAGGCCATGCGCAACGGCGACCACGACATTGAGCGGATGCGGGACGAGTACGACGGCCGCCGCCGGTATCTGGTGGAGGGCCTGCGCCGCATCGGCCTGCCCTGCTTTGAGCCCAAGGGGGCCTTCTATGTCTTCCCCGACATCCGGCCCACCGGCCTTTCCTCCGAGGACTTCTGCGAGCGGTTCCTCATGGAGGAAAAGGTGGCCGTCATCGCCGGCAACGCCTTCGGCCCCGGCGGCGAGGGCTTTGTCCGCTGCTGCTACGCCACCAGCATGAAGGACATCGCCGAGGCCCTCACCCGCATGGACAACTTCCTCACCAATTTGAAGAAGAAACAGGCCCGGGAGCAGGAATAAGAACCTGCGTTCACAACCGTTGCACGCCGTCTGGACGGCCTTTTTCCCGCCATCCCGCGTCAATTTCCCTTGCCATACGACGGTATGGCTGTGGAAAATTTCCTTGTCTGACGAGAAAAATTCTCGCCCAGACCGCATCCCCCGGTTATAAATACAGGTTCTAAACACCGCAAAGGAGGACGCGCGCTATGAATATCGTATGTCTGGACATGGAAGGGGTC
>DXDV01000032.1 GCA_019115345.1 Candidatus Intestinimonas stercorigallinarum
GGATCCAGAACGGCCGGGTGGTGCTGGACGAGCTGGAGATCACCGCCGAGCAGCTCCGGGAGATGGATAAAATCTATATCATCGCCTGCGGCTCCTCCTACCACGTGGGCATGGTGGCCAAATACATTTTGGAGGGCCTGCTCCGCAAGCCGGTGGAGGTCACCCTGGCCTCGGAGTTCCGCTACTGCGACCCCCTGGTGAGCAGCCGGACCTTGTGCGTCGTCATCAGCCAGTCCGGCGAGACCATCGACACCCTGGCCGCCATGCGGGAGGCCAAGCGCCTGGGCGGCCGGGTGCTCTCCATCGTGAACGTGGTGGGCTCCACCATCGCCCGGGAGTCGGACGACGTGCTCTACACCTGGGCCGGTCCCGAGATCGCCGTGGCCACCACCAAGGCCTACTCCACCCAGCTGGCGGTGATCTACCTCATCGCCCTGCGGTTCGCCGAGCTGCTGGGGACCATCTCCGAGGACGCCTACCAGGAGATCGTGGCCGAGCTCCTCACCATCCCCACCAAGATGGAGGAGGTCTTGGAGCGCCGGGAGGCCATCCAGTACTACGCCTCCATCTACTTCAACCATGAGTCCATCTTCTTCATCGGCCGGAACATCGACTACGCCATCGGCCTGGAGGGCTCCCTGAAGCTCAAGGAGATCTCCTACATCCACTCCGAGGCCTACGCCGCCGGCGAGCTCAAGCACGGCACCATCTCCCTCATCGAGGACGGCACCCTGGTGGTGGCTCTGGCCAGCCGGGTGCAGCTCTTCGACAAGCTCATGAGCAACGTGGTGGAGGTGAAGTCCCGGGGGGCCGACGTGCTGGGGCTCACCGTGGCCTCCAGGGCCCGGGAGATGGCCCGCACCGCCGACCACGTCATCCAGGTCCCGGACACCCACCCCATGCTCCTGCCCAGCCTGGACGTGATCCCCATGCAGCTTTTCGCCTACTATGTGGCCCTCATGCGGGGCTGCGACATTGATAAGCCCCGGAACCTGGCCAAGTCGGTGACGGTGGAATGAGAGGAAGGATACCTTTGAAGCGGCTGCCCGCCCTGCTGCTGGCCCTGTGCCTCTGCCTGCCCCTGGCCGCCTGCGGCGGTCCTCCCGCCGAGACCGGGAGCCAGGAGGTGACCATCCGCTGCGGCATCTCCAACGCCTGGGATGCCCTCATGCCCTACAACAGCGTTTCGGGCAGCAACTACGCCCGCATCGTCTACGACAAGCTCTACGACCGGCTGGCCTACGTCCACGCCGACGGCACCCTCTCCCCCCGGGGGGCGGAGAGCTGGGAGAGCTGCGAGGGCGGCTACGCCGTCCTCTTCCATCTGGACGGGGACGCCGCCTTCCACGACGGCACCCCGGTGACGGCGGAGCACTGGGTGGAGACCTTCACCCTCATGACCGATCCGGAGTGCCCGGCGCTGGGCCGGGGCAACTTCTCCGTGTTCACGGGCACCGACCAGGACGGCTGCCGGGTGGCGGGGGAGCCCTTCGGGGCGGAGGCGGTGGACGAGCTCACCCTGAAGCTCACCTTCAAGACCCCCACCACCCCGGAGGACTTCCTGCTGGACAAGAACCGGGAGTTTTACGTCCTGCCCACCCATCTGCTGGAGGGGGTGGAGGCGGCGGAGCTCATGGAGCTTGACCTCTGGAAGGCGCCGGTGGGCTCCGGCCCCTGCGTCTTTGTCTCCGAGATCCCCGGCAGTCAGCTCACCCTGGCGGCCAACCAAAACTACCAGCTGGGGACGCCCGGCTTTGACTATCTGGTCATCACGGTGATGGACAAGTCCAACCTCCTCACCGCTCTTATCGCCGGGGACCTGGACTACTACGCCATCGGCGGCAGCCTCTCCGCCGATGACGTCCCCCTGGCCGAGGCCAGCGGCCTGACGGTGCTGGAGGGGACCGTCCCCAACACCTTCTACGAGCTGATGCTCAACTGTGAGCGCATCTCCGACGCCCGCGTCCGCCGGGCCATCGAGCTGGCCCTGGACAAGGACCTGCTGTGTGAGCAGTCCACCCACGGCTTGGGCGCCCCGGCGGGGAGCAGCATCAGCCCGGAGAGCCCCTACGCCGCCTCCGCCGTGCCCGCGGCGGAGCGGGACGTGGAGGGGGCAAAGGCCCTGCTGGCCGAGGCGGGCTACGACGGGACCTCCTACACCCTGGTGTGCACCGCCAACCGCGCCGGACTGGCCGCGCTCATGCAGCAGAACCTGGCCGAGGCCGGTATCTCCGTCACCATCGAGACGGTGGACTCGGCGGCCATGTTCGCCGGGATGGCCGACGGCACCTACGACATGGGCATCGCCAGCCACACCCCCGGCGCCCTCCCTCTTTGGTTCACCGAGAGCCGCCTCTCCGAGACCAACAACATCTTCCATGTGAGCGGCCTGGAGCCCTACACCAGCCGCATCCAGGCCATCCGCCAGGAGGCCGACCCGGAGGCCCGGAGCGCCCTGGTGGCCGAGCTGGACGCCTATCTGGCCCAGGAGCGGCCCTTCATCCCCCTGTGGTTCGGGACCGCCCTCCATGTCCAGTCCCCCACGGTACAGAACATCGACTACCCCTCCGCCAGCTTCTCCAATGAGAATGTGTGGGCGTGGGTCAAGGAATGACCCCCGGAACAAATAAAAAGAGACCTCCGTAAGGGGACCCCGGCCGGGGTCCCCTGTGCCCTGACCGGGCCGGAAGTGCAGGAGGAACCACCATGGCACACTACATCCGCCGGCGGCTCATCACCGCCGTCCCCGTTTTTTTCGGCATCACCCTTCTCGTCTTTTTGCTCCTGGACCTGGCTCCGGGCGACCTCACCGACCTCATGGGGGAGGGGGCGGCCAGCGCCGCGGAGCAGGCGGCCATGGAGGCCGCCTTCGGTCTGGACCAGCCTCTGCCGGTCCGGTATCTGCTGTGGCTCACCGGACTGCTCCAGGGGGACCTGGGCCGCTCCTACCAGTACGGCCAGAGCGTCTCCGACCTCATCGCCCAGCGGCTCTGGCCCTCCCTGCTCCTCACCGGCACCGGCGTGGCCCTGGCGGTGGCCATCGCCGTCCCCCTGGGCCTGCTGGCCGCCTGGCGGCCCCACAGCCTCTGGGGACGGCTCTCCGAGCTCTTCACCGTCATCGGCTCGGCCATGCCCGGCTTTTTCCTGGCCCTGGTGTCCATCTGCCTCTTCTCCGTCCAGCTGGGGTGGCTGCCCGCCTCGGGCATGTATACCGCCGGTACCGGCGGCAGCCTGGGCGACCTGCTGCGGCATTTGACCCTGCCCGCCGCCATTGTGGGGGTGAGCAACGTGGGGAGCATCCTCCGCCAGACCCAGAGCGCCTGCCTGGAGGTCATGGGGGAGGACTATATCATGACCGCCCGGGCCAAGGGCCTGCGGGAGCGGGCGGTGCTGGTGCGCCACGGGCTCCGGGCCGCCCTCATTCCGGTGCTCACCAGCATCCTTAGCCACATCCCCCACATCATCGGCGGCTCGGTGGTGGTGGAGCGGATCTTCGGCTGGCCCGGCATGGGCAGCCTCATGTTCTCCGCCGTCAGCAGCCGGGACTTCAACCTGGTCATGGGCGTGACGGTGTGGATGGCCCTGACGGTGCTCCTCACCAGCCTGCTGCTGGATGTGGTCTACGGCCTGGTGGACCCGAGGGTGCGCTATGAGCGGATATAAGCGGATGTGGCGCCGGCTCCTGGGAGACCGGCGGGCGGCGGTGTGCCTGGGGATTTTGGCCGCCGAGCTGTTGTGCGTGCTCTTTCTCCCGCCCCTGCTGGGGCTGGAGCCCGACCTCACCGACCGGACGGCCGGCTTCTGGGCGCCCCCCTCCCCGGAGCACTGGCTGGGGACCGACGACGTGGGCCGGGACGTGTTCTCCCGGCTCATCTGCGGCGGACGGGTCTCCCTCCTGGTGGGCTATGGGGCGGCCGCCCTCAACGTGGCGGTGGGGGTGCCTCTGGGCCTGCTGGCCGGCTACCGGAGGGGGCCGTGGGAGTTCTGGATCATGCGCCTTGCCGATGTGTTTCATACCTTCCCCAGCATCGTGCTCACCCTGTGCCTGGTGACCCTCTTCGGCGCCTCCCCCCTCAACCTGGTGCTGGTCCTCGGCCTGCTGGGCTGGCCGGACATCGCCCGGCTGGTCTACGGCAACACCCTCTCCGTGCGGGAAAAGGAATATGTGACGGCGGCCCGAGCCCTGGGCGCCCGGACGGGCACCATCCTGGTCCGGAACGTGCTCCCCAACGCGGCCGCCCCGGTGTGGGCGGCCCTGGCCCAGCGGGTGGGCCGGGCCATTTTGTCGGAGTCCAGTTTGAGCTTTCTGGGGGTGGGGATCCGCCCTCCCCAGGCCTCCTGGGGCAACCTGATGCAGAGCGCCTCCAGCCTGGCCGTGCTTGCGGGGCGTCCCTGGATATGGGTGCCGCCGGGACTGCTTATGGTCCTCACGGTGGTCTGCCTCCACGTGCTGGGCAACGCCCTCCGGGACGCCATGGACCCCCGTTCTCCCGCCGGACGCGGGGGCTGGGAGGGGCGGTGACCGGACCTTCACAGGCAAAAAAGAAGCGCCTCAAGGCATTCCGTCCACTGGGGACCGCCTTGAGGCGCTTTTTGATTTTCGCTTTACTCTGTCGGGATGGCGGAGGGATCGCTTCTTACTTTCCCACGATGGCGGCGGTATCCTGGGCGATCATCAGCTCCTCGTTGGTGGGGATGACCAGCACGCGGACCCGGGCCCAGTCGATGGAGATGTCCATCTGCTTGCCGCGGTACTTGTTCTTCTCGGGGTCGATCTTGACGCCCAGGTACTCCATGTTCTCGCAGATGTCCCAGCGGACGGAGCGGTCGTTCTCGCCCACGCCGGCGGTGAAGATGATGGCGTCCACGCCGCCCATCTCGGCGATATAGGAGCCGATCATCTTCTTGACGGAGATGTTGAACATGTCCTTGGCCAGGGCGGCCTGCTCGTTGCCGTCCTCGATGGCGGTGTCCAGGTCGCGGAAGTCGGAGGAGACGCCGGAGATGCCCAGCATGCCGGACTTCTTGTTCAGGATGTCGATGACCTCGCCGGCGGAGAGCTTCTCATGCTCCATGAGGAACTCGATGATGGCGGGGTCCACGTTGCCGGCCCGGGTGCCCATGGGCAGGCCGTCCAGGGGGGTGAAGCCCATGGAGGTGTCGATGCTCTTGCCCCGGCTGATGGCGCAGATGGAAGAGCCGTTGCCCAGGTGGCAGGTCACCAGCCGCAGCTCCTCCAGGGGACGGCCCAGCATGAGGGCGGCCTGCTGGGAGACGTACTTGTGGGAGGTGCCGTGGAAGCCGTAGCGGCGGATCTTGTACTTCTCATAGTACTCGTAGGGGATGCCGTACAGGTAGTGGGACTTGGGCATGGTCTGATGGAAGGCGGTGTCGAACACAGCCACCATGGGGACGCCGGGCATGACCTTCTGGCAGGCCTCGATGCCGGTGATGTTGGCGGGGTTGTGGAGGGGGGCCAGGGGCACGCACTCCCGAATGGCGTCCATCACATCGTCGGTGATGAGGACGGAGGCGGAGAACTTCTCGCCGCCGTGCACCACGCGGTGACCCACAGCGTCGATCTCGTCCATGCTCTTGATGACGCCGTGGTCGGCGTCGGTCAGGGCGCTCAGCACCGCCTGGATGGCCTCGGCGTGGGTGGGCATGGCGATGTCAAAGGTGTACTCGCTGCCGGTGGCGGGGACCTTGTGGGTCAGGCGTCCGTCGATGCCGATGCGCTCGCACAGGCCCTTGGCCAGGACTTCCTTGGTGGCCGGGTCCATGAGCTGATACTTGAGGGAAGAGCTTCCTGCGTTGATGACGAGAACTTTCATGGTGTGATCCCGCTCCTTTGTTGTTGAAATATAATTGGCGGTCCTTGCGCATCTCCATGCGTTCCGCTAAAATGACAGTACAATTGTAGCCCATTCCGCAGAAAAGAACAAGCCATTCTTGCAGAAAAAATCAAAATTTTCCCTTCCGGAGGTAGCACCAATGAACGTGGCGGGCATCATTGCCGAATATAATCCATTTCACCGGGGACACGCCTGGCAAATCGACGAAACCCGGCGGGCGCTGGGGGCGGACACGGCGGTGGTGTGCGCCATGAGCGGACATTGGGTCCAGCGGGGGGAGTGCGCCGTCACCGACAAGTGGACCCGGGCGGCCATGGCCCTCCGGGGAGGGGCCGACCTGATTTTGGAGCTGCCCACCCCCTGGGCCTGCGCCTCGGCGGAGACCTTCGCCCGGGGAGGCGTAGGGGTGCTGGCGGCTGCGGGGGTGGTGGATACCCTCTCCTTCGGCAGCGAGTCGGGGGACCTGGAGGGCCTGCGGCGGGCGGCGGCCTGCCTGGATTCGGCGGACTACCGCGCCGCCCTCCGGGGCTTCCTGGACCGGGGCCTGCCCTTCGCCCTCTGCCGCCACCGGGCGGCGGAGGCCCTGCTGGGGGCGGCGGGGGCGGCCTGCCTGGAGCGCCCCAACGACAACCTGGGGGTGGAGTACCTCCGCGCCCTGCCCCAGGGCTGGAGGGCCCTGGCGGTCAAACGGGTGGGGGCCCGCCACGACGGGGCGCCGGAGGAGGGCTTCGCCTCGGCCTCTACCCTCCGCGTCTGGCTCCGGCAGGGGAAGATCACCCGGGCGGAGGCCTATCTCACCGAGCCCTGGCAGGGGGACGTCGCCTCCATGGAGTGGTGCGAGCGGTGGGCCCTGGCCCGGCTGCGGACCATGTCCCTGGAGGAGGCGGAGGCCCTCCCCGACAGCGGCGAGGGGCTGGCCGCCCGGCTGCTGGAGGCGGGGCGGCGGGCCACGTGCCTGGAGGAGGTCTACGACCTCGCCAAGACCAAGCGGTACGCCCACGCCCGGGTGCGGCGGCTGACCGCCTGGGCCATGCTGGGCCTGACCGCCGCCGACCGGCCGCCGGAGGTCCCTTACCTCAAGGTCCTGGGCTTCACCGGCCGGGGCCGGGAGGTGCTGCGGGAGATGGACCGGCGGGCCAAGGTCCCCGTCATCACCAAGCCCGCCCACGCCAAGGCCCTGGCGGGGGCGGGCGCCGCCCTGGCCGGACTGGAAGCCCGGTGCACCGACCTCTACGGCCTGTGCTTTGCCGATGCCTGGGCAGGCGGGAAGGAGTGGACCACCGGGCCGGTCTATCGGAAGGACGCGGGAGAGGAGGGACCCATATGATCACGCCGGTGCTGGACGCCGCCCTGGGCGTCCCCCTTTATGAGCAGCTCTACCGCCAGATCCGGCGGGACATCGAGTCGGGGACCCTCCCCGCCGGAGAGAAGCTCCCCTCCAAGCGGGCCCTCTCGGCCCATCTGAAGGTGAGCGTGGTGACGGTGGAGGGGGCCTACGGCCAGCTCCTGGCCGAGGGCTAC
Organism: Candidatus Intestinimonas stercorigallinarum; assembly: GCA_019115345.1. Taxonomy (GTDB): domain Bacteria; phylum Bacillota; class Clostridia; order Oscillospirales; family Oscillospiraceae; genus Intestinimonas; species Intestinimonas stercorigallinarum. The sequence goes on from DXDV01000032.1 coordinate 7,377, forward strand.
CTGCGCTCTGAGCCCAAGCGGGGCTTTTTCGTGGCTGACCTGGCCCCGGCGGCGCAGGCGGCTCCCGTCCCCCGGCGGGCGGAGGAGGCCCCGGCGGCCCCCGCTGCCGCCCCCCGGTACGACTTCGCCACCAACGCCGTGGACGCCGCCCGCTTCCCCTTTGCCACCTGGGCCAAGCTCATGCGGCAGGTCCTCACCCGGGAGGACAGCGGTCTCCTCTCCGCCATCCACCCCCAGGGGGTGCCCGCCCTCCGCGCCGCCATCGTGGACTACCTCCGGGCCTTCCGGGGCATCGACGCCCACCCGGACCAGGTGGTGGTGGGGGCCGGCTCCGAGTACCTCACCGGCATCCTCTTCCAGCTCCTGGGCCGGGAGGGGGGCTACGCCGTGGAGGACCCGGGCTACCGGAAGTTCAGCCGCATCCTCTCCCGGCAGGGGGCCCTGATCTGCCCCATCCCCCTGGATGAGCAGGGCATGCGGGTGGACGCCCTCACCTGGTCGGGGGCCCGGGTGGCCCACGTCACCCCCTCCCACCACTTCCCCCTGGGCACCGTCATGCCCGTCCCCCGGCGGCGGGAGCTCCTGGCCTGGGCGGGCGCTCAGGAGGGGCGGTATATCATCGAGGACGACTACGACAGCGAATTCCGCTTCTCCGGCCGCCCCATCCCCGCCCTCCAGAGCCTGGACGCCGGGGAGCGGGTGGTCTACCTCAACACCTTCGCCAAGAGCCTGGCCCCCTCCCTCCGCATCGGCTACATGGTGCTGCCTCCCCACCTGGCGGAGCGGTACCGGCGGGAATTCCTGCTCTACTCCTCCACCGTCCCCTCCTTCGAACAGTACACCCTGGCCCGTTTTTTGGAGGACGGCCACTTCGAGCGGCACATCGCCCGGATGCGGGTGGAGTACCGGGACCGGAAGGCCGCCCTCACCGCCTGCGTGAAGGAGCTGGGCCTCCCCGCCCGGCTCTCCGGGGCGGACGCCGGGCTCCACATGCTCCTCACCCTGGAAAACGGCATGGGAGAGGCCGAGCTGGTGGAGCGGGCGGCGGCGGAGGGGGTGGCGGTCTACCCCCTGTCGGCCTGCTGGCTGACCCCGCCGCCGGAGGCGCTGCCCCCCACCCTCATCATGGGCTACGCCCGGCTGGAGGCCGGGGATATCCGCCGGGCCTTCGAGGGGCTCAAGGCCGCCTGGGGGAGTCGTTAGAAAGCTGTAAGAATTGCCTGGGTGAGCTGTAAGAGTCCCATGGTATGCTCAGGGTACAGGGAAGGAGTTCGAAGCTATGGACGAGCGGATCTTAGTGGTGGATGACGACCGGGAGATCGTGGGGGCCATCGCCATCCTGCTGGAGCGGGAGGGCTACCAGGTCCTTCGGGCCTACAACGGCATGGAGGCCCTGGAGCTGGCTCTGGACCCGGCCATCCGGCTCATCATCATGGACGTGATGATGCCCCGGCTGGACGGGCTCTCGGCGGTGCTGCGCATCCGGGAGAAGCGGAACCTGCCCATCATCGTCCTCTCGGCCCGCAGCGAGGAGTCCGACAAGATCCTGGGGCTCTCGGTGGGGGCGGACGACTACGTGACCAAGCCCTTCAGCGCCCCGGAGCTGGTGGCCCGGGTCCGCAGCCATCTGCGGCGGTACACCTGCCTGGGGGACATCCACGCCGAGGGGCGGATGGACGTGATCGTCAACGGCCGCCTCGCCTACGACCCGGAGGGCATGAGCCTGACGGCCGACGGGGAGCCGGTGAAGCTCACCGCCACCGAGACGGGGATCGTGGACCTCCTCATGCGGAACCTGGGCCGCATCTTCCCGGCGGAGGAGATCTACCGCCGGGTGTGGGAGGGGGAGTGCTACGCCCCCGAGAACACGGTGATGGTCCACATCCGCCGCATCCGGGAGAAGATCGAGCTCAATCCCAAGAAACCGGAATACTTGAAGGTGGTGTGGGGCATTGGTTACAAAATGGAAAAAATGGGTTAGCGTGATCGTCCTCTTTCTGGGGCTTTATCTTACTCTGGCAGGCTGTGCGGGGACCTGGTACGCCGTCTGGGGGCTGGTCCCCCGGGGCCTGGGGCCGGAGGTGGTGTTCCAGAGCGACTACCGGGATACGGCCTACTTCCGGGGGGAGATGACCGGCTATCTGGACGGCATCCTCAACTGTCTCCAAACCGGGGACACCTCTCAACTCTGGCCCGGCGCCCATGTGGACACCAACCTCCTCTACTGCGGCAGATATTACGGAGAGGATGGCGGGCTGGTCGTTCAGACCAGCAACACCGACCACGACCTGGTCATGGGAGCCCCGGAGGGATACAATTTCCTGCTCTCCTTCCGGGACGGCAAGGTGAGCATCACCCAGGACGGGGAGGAGCTGGACGTCTACGGCGACGGCTACTATACCGGCGAGAGTCAGTGGGACGTGCCCGGCTATATCAACCGGGACCGCGGCGACTGGAGCGGTTACATGGTCTGTCTGGCCGTCTCGGCCCAGCCGGTGGACCACGGCTGGTGGGAGCCCATCTGGAGCATGACGCAGCTGATCGCCTATGTGCGGTACGGCTATCTGGGCCTCTTCGGGGTCTGGGCGGGGGCGCTGCTCTGCCTCACCCTGGCCGTGACCCTGCGGAAGGCCCGGCGGGAGGCCAGGGCCTCCATCGCCGCCCGGACCGCAAAGGTCTGGTTCGAGGTCAAGGTCCTCTGGACGGTCCTCCCGGCCATTCTCTTCTGGCAGCTCGCCATGAGGGGCTTTTTCTGGGGGCTCAGCGCCTTCGCCGCCGTGACGGGCCTGGTCTTTCTGGTTTTCTACCCGGTGCTCCTCTACCTGACGGGGTGCGACCTGCGGCACAACAAGCAGGTCTGGAAGCACAGCCTGTGCGCCAGGCTCCTCTCCGGCGGAAAGTCGGCGGCGGGGGCCCTCTCGGCCCGACAGGGGGCGGCGGCCCGGCTGGCCTCCCGCGTCTGGTTCGAGTGGAAGCTGCTGCTGGTGGTATTCTATCCCTTCGCCGCCCTGTGGGTGCTGCGCCGGGTACGGTGGAATCTGGGCTACAGAGAGATGACGGACCTTTTGTTCCTGGCCCTGTGCGCCGGAGCCGCCCTTCTGTGGCTGGCCGCCCTCTATGTGCTCCTCTGCGATCTGCGCTGCAACAAAACACCCTGGCGGCACGGCCTGTGCGCCTTCCTATTGAGCGGGTTGGCCTGGCTGTGGCGGACCCTCCGGGGGGCCGAGCTCTCCCAGCCCCTGCGGCGGCGGTTCCTGGGCCGGATGGCGGCGGCGGCGGCCGGTGTGGGGGTGCTGGCCATTCTGGCCCTCGGCACGGTATTCCGCTACTGCTGGAACCACACGGGCGCCTCCTGGCTGGGCAGCATCCTGGCCGCCCTGCTGGCGGTGCTGCTGCTCCTTCTCCCCCTGGCCTGGCTGCTGGACCGGACCTGGGTCCTCCTGCGGGACCTCTTCCCCCTCACCGGGCAGCTCGCCGCCCTCCGGACCGGTGCGGCGCCGGAGCCCCTGGAGCTGCCCGAGGGCTCCGACCTCTCCGCCGCAGCGGAGGACCTCAACGCGGTCCGGGAGGGCCTGCGCTCCGCTGTGGCCGAGCAGATGAAGAGCGAGCGGATGAAGGTGGAGCTCATCGCCAACGTCTCCCACGACCTCAAGACCCCCCTCACCTCGGTGGTGAGCTACGCCGAGCTGCTGGGGGAGGAGGAGGACCTGCCCCCCCATGTGAAGGACTACATCCGCATCCTCAACGAGAAGGCCAAGCGGCTCCAGGTCATGGTCCAGGACGTCTTTGAGGTGAGCAAGGCGGCCTCCGGGGAGCTGCCCCTGCGCATGGAACGGCTGGACCTCACCCGGCTGCTGGACCAGACCCTGGCCGACATGGACGAGGCCATCCGGGGGAGCGGCCTCACCCTCCGCGCCACCCTGCCCGGCAGCCCGGTGTGGATCACCGCCGACGGGGACCGGCTCTACCGGGTCTTTCAGAACCTGATCCAGAACGCCCTGCGCTACTCCCTGGAGGGGAGCCGGGTCTACCTCACCCTGGAGGTCCGGGAGGGCCGGGCGGTGGCCGCCGTGAAGAACACCTCCCGGGAAGAGCTGCCCGCCGGGGTGGACTTCACCGCCCGGTTCGTCCGGGGGGACAAGAGCCGCACCGATGGCGGCAGCGGCCTGGGCCTGGCCATCGCCAGCAGCTTCACCGCCGCCTGCGGCGGGACCCTCCGGGTGGAGACCGACGCCGACCTCTTCACCGTTGCGGTGAGCTTCCCCATCCTTTCTTAAGGAGAGAGATGGAAAAGAGAGCGCCCATGTGGTATACTGGGGTATATCACATGGGCGCTTTCGGCGCGGAAAGGACCGCAAGATGGAATTTATCTACGAGGCCGAGCGGATCTACGTCAAGAACGAGGCCGGGCGGATGGCGGCGGAGGTCACCTTCCACCAGCGGTCCGACGGGGCCATGTCCATCGACCACACCTATGTCTCGCCGGAGCTCCGCGGCCGGGGCGTGGCGGACCGGCTTCTCGCCGCCGCCGCGGAGCGATTCCGCCGGCGGGGGCTCAAGGCGGCGCCGGTGTGCTCTTATGCCGCGGCCTGGTTCCGGGACCACCCGGAGGAGGCAGACCTTTTGAAGTGAGTTTCGTTGATCCCATTGGAGAGAGAGAAAAAGGAGCGATGAGGAACCATGCGTTTTGTACTGCCCGCGTATCATGAGCCTGACTTTGCCGCCCTGGGTCTGGGAGAGGCCCCCGACGTGACCCTGGCGCCCGCCCCCATGGACGGGGTGGTGCCCGAGGGCTATCACGCCACCACCATGTTCCCCGAGTACTTCCGGCTGGATGGCCGCTGGGTGCTGGCCCAGGAGAGCCGCATGGACTGCGTGGCGGTCTGCCGGGGGGGCGAGATCTCCATCGTGGAGTTCCGCAGCGTGAAGGCGGGAGACCCGGTGGCGGTGGGCCGGACCGAGGACGGCAGCCAGGGCATCTACGTTCACACCGGCGGCTTTGGAGAGGAGCGGGAGACCGGGGAGACCTTCTCCTTCCGCCAGGGCCGCAGCCGGGAGACGGCCTACTCCATGGACTACGACGCCATGTACGAGCTCCTCCGCCACGAGCGGGAGCATGGCAATATCCTGTGGGTCATGGGTCCCGCCTGCACCTTCGACGCCGACGCCCGCTCCGCCTTCGCCGCCCTGGTGCGGGAGGGCTTCGTGGACGGGGTGCTGGGGGGCAACGCTCTGGCCACCCACGACCTGGAGGCCGGCTGCCGGGGCACCGCCCTGGGCCAGGACATCTACACCCAGCGCAGCCAGCCCAACGGCCACTACAACCACATCGACACCATCAACGACGTCCGCCGCCTGGGCTCCATCCAGGCCTTCGTGGACTCCGGCGCCGTGAAGGACGGCATCCTCTACGAGTGCGTGAAGAAGGGCGTCCCCTTCGTGCTGGTGGGCTCTGTCCGGGACGACGGCCCTCTGCCCGAGGTGTACGGCAACGTGTACGAGGGCCAGGACGCCATGCGCAATCTCATCCGGAAGGCCACCACCATCATCTGTATGGCCTCCACCCTCCATACCGTGGCCACCGGCAACATGACCCCCTGCTACCGGGTGGTGGACGGGGTGGTCCGGCCCCTCTACTTCTACTCGGTGGACATCTCGGAGTTCGCCGTCAACAAGCTCCGGGACCGGGGCAGCCTGACGGTCAAGACCATCGTCACCAACGTCCAGGACTTCATCGTCCACGTGAAAAACGGCGTCTGCGGCTGAATAAGCATAAAAAACGGCGTGTGCACCGCACACGCCGTTTTTTATGCTTATTCGCCCCACAGGTTCGCCGGGTAGAGCCCTTCCTGGGTCATCCGGGCGATGGCGGCCACCACCACCGGCTTGTCCTCGTGGTAGGTGACGCCGTACCAGCGGTCCCGGCTGCGCAGGACCTTCACCCGGGCCTTGCCCTCCCCGATGAGGGCGCTCACCACGCTGGGGAGGAAGTATTCCCCCTTGAGGGGGTCTCTCTTCAAGGTCCGGTCCAGGAAGGCGGGGAAGCGCGCCTCGGCCTCGGTGAGGAAGCTGGGGGTGAAGCCCCACAGGTTCAT